>JBATQJ010000080.1:0-2284 GCA_049291975.1 Scrofimicrobium sp. | reverse complement strand
CACATAGTCTGCCTGTTTCTGCCTTGCTCATTTTCCCTACCTCCATCATTTTTCAGCAAGACAGCCTCTTTCAGGTGATGCTTCCAATCTCCTATCCGGTCTTTTTGACCTCTGCATGATTCGATGCCAATTCGTTCATTCTCCTTAACGGCCTCGCGGGCCACAAAATGTGCCGAACTAGTATCTATCTGTCCTCTTGCTGTTGCCTGAATTGTACAGCATGAAGACTTGCTCTGCATCACCCTCCGTTACTTTTTATCATGCCTCCTTTCTGCTATTTAACCGATCTGTAAATTTCAAGCACATCCTGCCAATAGAGTTTCTTCAGGCCGCCCAAAGGCTGCTCTGCCCCAAAAGCGTAGCCGGTTGCTTTTTTAGCCATTTCTTCAAGCTTTTCATCGTTGATGCCCAGTTCACTCAAGGTGGCGGGCAATCCCATAGCACGGTAGAATGTCTTCAGCCTGGCGATGCCCTCCTGCACAATATCGTCGGGATCACGGAAACTTCCCTGGACCCCCATCACGTTGACGGCAAACTGCACAAACATATTGATGTTATCCTTGTATACATACTGCATCCAGCCGGGTGTCAGCACGGCCAGACCCGCGCCGTGCGCGACATCATAGATGGCGGACAGCTCATGCTCCATGCCGTGGCAGGCCCAATCCTGCTCGCGCCCCATGCCAACCAGGCCGTTATGTGCGACGGTGCCGCCGAATCCAAGCTCGCACCAGGCGTCATAGTCAGTGGGGTTATCCAGCGCCTTGGGCGCGTTTTTCATCAAAGTTTTCAGAACGGTCTCGCACAGGCCATCGGTCAGGTCCGTATGCGTTGTATTGGTAAAATAACGCTCAAACACATGGCTCATCATATCGGCTACGCCGTTGGCCAGCTGATTCTTGGGCAAAGTAAAGAACAGTTCAGGGTTGATGACGCTGAGCAGCGGGCGAAGATGCGGGCTGCCATAGCCATACTTCAGCTGCTTTTCCTCGTTGGTGATCACGGTGTCACCGCTGGACTCGCTGCCCGCGGCAGGGATGGTCAGGATGGTGGCAACAGGCAGCGCGCGCTTGATTCGCTTGCCCTGCTCATATACTTCCCAAACATCTCCTTCATAATAAACACCCATGGCAATCGCCTTGGCCGAGTCGATGACGCTGCCTCCGCCGACTGCCAGGATCAGGTCGACATTCTCTCTTTTGCATAGCACGATGCCTGCGTGAACCAGGGACAGGCGCGGATTTGGCTTCACACCCGCGAGCTCCACAAACTCAATCCCATGATCATTGAGAGAAGCCACCACGCGGTCGTACAAACCGCTTTGCTTGATGCTACCGCCGCCGTAGTGCAGCAGCACCTTCTTTGCATGAGACTTTAAAAGCTTTCCAATCTGCTGCTCCGTATCCTTACCAAAGATAATACGGGCGGGTGAGTAAAAATCAAAATTCAGCATGAGCTATTCCTCCTCCATTTTGTTTGGTTGTCATTTTGGCCCATAATCCGCATATTTTGCATAAACTGCTGCGTCAAATTGGCCGCTGGCTGATGATACTATTCTATACCATGTTCAGCGTAAAACGCAAGGCAAAGCACTTTGCCCATGTTCATAGTCCCGGTTAATATTGATAACTCTCCTCTTCAAACAAGGCGATTACCCTGACCCAGCTGTTTGGAAAGATATGTTTGTAATTCCTTGAACCCGCCCTGCGGGAAAGCTGATATATCTTTGTTTTTTTCATTGATCAGGCAATCTGTCAGCAAAAAAAACCTCATGCCCAGTTCGGCCGCCGCCATATCGTCCTCCGCGTCATTGCCAACCATGATACAATTTTCGGGCAGCTCACCGATCTTTTCCAAGATCTCCAAATAATAGCCCGGATTTGGTTTGCAATAGCTGTAATCCTCATAGGTTGTATACAGTTCAAAATCTTCAGGTTTTAGACCGGCCCAACGGATACGGTGACATGTGGCAATGCGGGGAAACAAAGGGTTGGTGGCCAGAATCAAGCGGTGGCCCTGCTGCTTCAGCATGCCGATCACCTCAGAAGCACAGGGGTTAAATCCGCAGGCGGCTTTTACCTGCTGAAACTCGTTTGCATAGAATGATTCAAAAAGCTCTCTGTCCTTCGTAACCTCCGGACCCATGTCATCTTCAAAGGTCAGCCAGAAACGTGTTTCGTTGGTCATGCAGCCATCGTTTTTAATCATGGCATAGGTTCCTTGTCCAAGTGCTGCAATGACCGCCTGCGGGTCATAGCCGTATGCGGCTACCTTTTTGCCAAGC
>JBATQJ010000079.1:0-2809 GCA_049291975.1 Scrofimicrobium sp. | reverse complement strand
GCAGTAGCGGGGTCTCGTAGTAGAAAACGTCTGCCAACAACCAAGAATCATCCCGGTTCTTGACTACCAAAGGCCGCTACTGCAACCAGACCTCGCTATGACGAAACCCGATCTTTGCTCGTCGCCCAAACGTGAGCTGGAGACTGTTGCAACACCTACCGAAACAAGAATGCCGCAATCAATGTCCGAGAAGGGCCCTAATACTGGCTGACACTCAGCCAAGCAGGCTACTCAAGCACACGCCCGGCTCTAGGCTCCCAGCCAGTCGTTTATTACTGCGTACGCGATCGAGCTTGGACCCGGACCCAGTACTTCGCCGGTATCGAAGGCTCTGATCAGTTCCCTCCTTGAGAAAAATCGAGCCTCACGAATCTCCACGCCGTCCGGCACCGGGTCTGCGGTCCCGCCGAGGATCGTCGCCGAGAACGCCAACATCAGAGACCTTGGACCAGGCCAAACCTGGGAGGCTAGGTATTCTGTGTTCTCAACACGAAGCTGGACCTCTTCCCAGAGTTCTCGGTCCACCGCCTGGGGTGGAGTCTCCCCCGCTTCGACGTAACCGGCGGGAAGTGACATCCGGCGTTCCGGCCAAGTGGCGTTGCTCGCGAGGAGTAGCCGCTCCTTCGCGTCGGTCACCCGCATGATCACTACCGGGTCCATTCGCGGATACTCAATCGCGCCACAGTTGGTGCACTGACTCGCCCAACCAGCCTCAACCGGGACAACGGGGGCCCCGCAACGCGGGCAGAACCTAAAAGTCGCGTGCCACTTAGCGAGCGCGACGGCCCGGGACGCTAGCTGCGAATCGTCGGCCGAAAGTTCCGCAGCGATCTGAGTTAGTGGGACAAGGGTGGCTTCTGCCAACGCCAACGACGGCGCCAAGTCTGTGCCGGACGACCGGGGTACATTTGCGACGAAACTAGCAGTGCCTGGCGCATTCGGTTCCGTTGGGACCACCCACACCAAGTGGACGATACCATCGGTCGTTCTCCCCAGTAGGAGCGGTTCACCCGCACCGTCGATAACTTCTGCGAGGCGACCGTTCTGAATCAAGACTTTTCCAGCCGGGTCAACAACGTGACCTACCCATGGCTGACCATTTAGGCCCGCGAACGTGAAACTCGCGCGCTCATAACCCATAGCGTCAACGGTTCCGCGCCCCATGGGTAACTCACTAATCAAAACAGCACCTCTTCTGCCGCTTGTTCATAATCCGGCCAGCCTCGGAACGGATCGCGGCAACAAAACCCCCGGTCGACACGCTCCCAAGCTCGCACGAATTTCACCCAGGAGGTTCTACCCCCGGTCAAATCTGTTCAGCCCTCGATTCGCAGAGTCGAATCCACTCGGGCGACCGCCGGCAATGCCGAGAGGGTCGCAACCACCTTCCGTAGCGCGCCCTCCTTCGCGCGGTGCGTAGCTATTAGGAGGTTGGTTGACTCGCCATCCCTTTCCCCCTGCTGCACCGTCTGGATCGACACCCCGTTGTCGGCGAACACCCGAGCAACCTCAGAGAGCACGCCCGCACGATCCTCAACCGCCAGCCTGATCTGGTAGCGAGTCTCTGCCTCGTCGGCGCTGAGGATCGGGAGGTTCGCATAAGCCAGTTCCTGCGGAGCGCCGCCGCCGTGAGCGATGTGATGCGCCGCCGCCACCACGTCCGATAACACCGCCGAGGCCGTCGGAGCACCACCCGCACCCTGCCCATAGAACATCAGGCGTCCCGCAGCCTCGCCCTCAACGACAATGGCATTGAAGGCGCCTGCCACCGACGCCAATGGGTGACCGACCGGAACCAGGCTCGGGTGAACCCGCACCGACACCGCTTCTTCACCGGCCCCAGTTTCGGCGCGCTCAGCGATCGCCAGGAGCTTGATCACGTATCCTGCCGCAGCCGCCTCGGCGATGTCATCAGCGGTGACCTTCGTGATTCCCTCAACCGAAACGTCGTCGATGCTGACCCGCGTGTGGAAAGCGAGTGACGCTAAGATCGCGCACTTCGCCGCCGCATCCAAGCCCTCAACATCGGCCGTTGGGTCGGCCTCCGCGAATCCGAGGCGCTGGGCTTCCGCTAGGGCATCCTCGTACGAGGCGCCCGTACTCGCCATCGAATCCAAGATAAAGTTGGTCGTCCCGTTGACGATTCCGAAGACCCCGGTAATCCGGTCGCCCGCGAGCGACTCCCGCAGACCATAAACAACCGGAACTGCCCCGGCGACAGCCGCCTCGTAATAGAGGCTCCCGCCATGATCAGCCACCGCCTGATTCAACTCAGGGCCGTGAGCGGCAAGCAACGCCTTGTTTCCTGTAACAACGGTCTTTCCCTGCTCGAGCGCACGCATTACGTATTCGCGAGCCGGATTGATGCCACCGATCAACTCAATCACCAGATCAGCGCCATCAATCGCGTCGTCGGCATCCGTTGTCAGGAGATCGGCGGGAATCGCAACATCCCTCTCAGCAGCCACGTTCCGCACAACCACTGACGCGACTTGCAGATCAGCACCAGCACGCGCATCCAGATCGGCGTCCTGCTCCTGAAGCAGGCGGAAGACCTGCGATCCAACGGTTCCCGCACCCAGCAGTGCAATCTTTACGGTCTTCATCTCTTCTCCCCCGCTCAAACTCGCGCTCACTTCTTACTCCTGAGCGGATCAATCTCCGGTTTACCGAGGTCGTCGGTCACCTCAAACCCTGCCACCGTTGCGAAGTAGTCACGAGGCGTCTCAGCGCGGCGGATCATCCGGAAAGATCCGTCCTCTTC
The DNA here is from genome assembly GCA_049291975.1 of Scrofimicrobium sp. Lineage (GTDB taxonomy): Bacteria > Actinomycetota > Actinomycetes > Actinomycetales > Actinomycetaceae > Scrofimicrobium. Next base: position 45 of record JBATQJ010000079.1, on the reverse strand, counting down.
CAACAGTACTTCCGCCGAACGGAGCTTGCCGTTGTAGTTGTACCC
>JBATQJ010000078.1:0-14969 GCA_049291975.1 Scrofimicrobium sp. | reverse complement strand
CCGCGTGACCGACGTTCAACGACCGGGTCGAACCGTATTGGCTAATGTGGAGTACCTGATCGCATGTCCCAAGCATTTGCTCACTAAGACCCGCACCCTCCTCACCGAACACGAGGACGGCAGCCCGTGGAAGTGTCGCCGATTCCAGGGGCGCAGAACCTGGGAGGTTGTCGATTCCGATGATCGATAAACCTCTCCCTCGTACTTCCTCTACAAAATCCGCAACGTCGTGGTGATGGTCGACGTTCATGTACCGATCCGTCACCATCGCCCCGCGCCTGTTCCACCGGCGGCGGCCGACGATGTGAACCTTCGAGGAACCTAAGGCGTTGGCAGTTCGGACAATGGAGCCGATGTTGAAGTCGTGCCCCAGGTTCTCTATCGCCACCTCATACCCAAGCGACCTGTGCAGGATGTCCTCTTTGATGGACTCCTGCTTCCAGTACCGGTACTTGTCCTCGACGTTCCGATAGTCGCCTTCCGCGAGCAGCTCCGCGTCCCAATGTTCACCGTCTGGAAGCGGACCTTCCCATGGGCCGACTCCGCGTCGTTCTGACTCCTCGTGCTGGCCCTCGTGGGGATACTCGGCATCGCCCAGTGAGTGCGGATTGTTGGCCGCATGTTCGTTCAGAGCAGCGATATTGGCGACGTCGCTCACAGAAGAGACCTCAATTCGGGTGATTTGCAATTCAAAGGAGTTGTCTTAGCCCCCGCACCACCCTAATGCTGTAGGTATGACAAAAGAAGAAATGCTAATGACGACCAGTGGGGTCGCCGAACGTCCCATCGAAGCATGGATGACTGACATGGATGGCGTTCTTATTCGCGAGAATCGCGCGCTTCCGGGCGCCGAGGAGTTCCTCAATGTTCTCAAAGAGAAGGAACTGCCATACCTGGTTCTTACTAACAACTCGATCTTTACCAACCGTGACCTCTCGGCGCGCCTTGAGCATTCCGGTTTGGAAGTCCCGGAAGACCGCATTTGGACTTCCGCCAACGCAACCGCTTCATTCCTATCGCAGCAGTCCCCTAACTCCAGCGCCTTCGTTATCGGAGAGGCCGGGCTGATCACCGCGCTCCACAACGCCGGGTACATCATGACCGACGTTCAACCCGAGTATGTCGTTTTGGGCGAGACCCGAAACTATGACTTCAATGCCCTGACCCACGCGATTCGGCTCATCGAGCGCGGAGCTAAGTTCATCGCGACTAATCCGGATAAGACGGGTCCCTCGGACGAGGGTACCCTTCCCGCTACCGGAGCCATCGCCGCGATGATCACCAAAGCGACTGGCCGTAAGCCCTACTTTGTGGGGAAGCCAAACCCGGTCATGATCCGCGCAGGACTCAACAAGATTGGTGCACACTCGGAGAACACCGCGATGATCGGTGACCGAATGGACACGGACGTGCTTTCCGCAATCGAGTCGGGTCTTACCGCCTACCTGGTTCTGACCGGATCGACCAAGCTGGAAGACGTCGCAAAGTACCCTTATCGTCCGAAGTACATTCGCGAGGGCATCGGAGAGATCGCAAGAAACATCTTCTAGGGTCGGAGCCGCCTCGCGTTCCTGCCGCGAAATCGAGTTTGCTCTGTAGCGCGCCCTAGCTTCGCACCTCATACGAGGTGTGGGGTCCCCTTCCAGCCAAGTTCCGCACCCCATACGAGGGGCGCGAGCCGGAATACACGCATTGAGCACCCCACCTAAGGGGCGCGAACGCCAAATGATAATGTCACATGTGGGGCAGGCGTCTTGTTACTGCTCTTACCAGTCCACTCGGCAGTAGCCGTTGTGCGGCACTTATGACTCGGTAACGCGCCGTCGGCACGAAGACGACCCTGCCTTGTCTTACGGCTTGAAGAGACTGCCCGACCACGATCTTTGGTGAACTCCATGCGATCAAAGGGGCCGCGCCGTAGTCAGCACCCACTCGTTGGTGGAACTCAGTTCGCACCAGCCCCGGCATTACGACAGTCACTTTCACACCCGAGTCCCGGAGTTCCTCTGCAAGACCTTCGGAAAAGGATCTCACCCAAGCTTTGTGCGCTGAGTAAGTTCCCATTCCCGAGTCCGCGGCAACCGAGCCAATGTTGATAATTGCGCCTCGCCCTCGCTCCCGCATCGCCCGTCCCGCCGCGTGGCATGTGCTCATTACGGCTCGAACCATCACGTCGAGGCCGTAGTTCTCGCGGTCGAGGGTGTCATCGAGGAATGGCTTGCCAAGACCGAACCCGGCGGCATTCACCAGTAGCGTGACCGGAGCGCGCGGTGCCCGCGTAGTAGTTTGTGCGTACACAGCAGAATCCACATTCGCGCTGTCGGGGCCGACCGCACCGTCTCCGCGATCCGCTAGCTCCTCCTTAGCCCTCGCTCTTGACGCAGGACCCGCACAGTCTGTGCTGGGCGCGCTAGAACCACTGTCCGCTGTGTGTGTCTGCTTTGAATCATTGGTGGACAGGCGCTGACAAACTCGGGCGAGGTCTTCCTCGTCCGCCAAGTCCGCACGCAGAACTTCAACTTCTACTCCGTGCTGCGCTCGAAAGTCGTTCGCGAAGGATTCCAGTCTTTCCTCGTCCCGCGCCACCATCACCAGGTTGTTACCCAGTGCCGCGAGTTGGCGGCAGAACTCGAGTCCAATACCGGACGTTGCACCCGTTACTAAAGCTGTTCCCATCCACACATCGTACGAGGCGACATCACGCAATCCCCACCCGGCAGAAAGGGAACACTGATCGCCACAGACCCAGCACACGCAGCAAAACCTCGACGGAACCCTCAGTAATCCAACGGACGCCCCTCACCAAGACAGGACGGGTGAAGGACCCCATCCTGAATCCGTCATGGAAATGCGGAAGTGGATCGAGCGAATCATCACTATCTGGGTAGGGTTGGGGCATGAGGATCGCAACCTGGAATATCAACTCCATTCGCACCCGAGTCGACCGAGTCGTCGCATTCCTGGAACGGGAGAACATCGACGTTCTGGCTCTTCAAGAGACGAAGTGCAAAGACGAACAGTTCCCTCTGATGCCCATTGAGGCGGCGGGGTACGAGGTGGTGGCGCACGGCCTGAACCAGTGGAACGGTGTCGCCGTGGTATCACGGCTCCCGATTCTGAATACTCAGGTCGGATTCCCTGGACAGCCGGGATTTCCCGATCCGGAGAACCTGGAAGCCCGAGCACTGGGCGTAACGGTCGAAGGTTCCAGCGGAACTCCCGTCACTAACTGGAGTCTCTACGTTCCAAATGGCCGCGAGATTGACAACCCGCACTACGCTTACAAGCTCGCCTGGCTTGATGCCCTGGCGAACTACTCGGGTGAGCGACTCCGCGAAAACCCCGAACTCCAGATGACACTGATGGGTGACTGGAACATTGCTCCTCTGGACACTGATGTGTGGGATATCGACTTCTTCGCGGGCCGTACCCACGTCACCCAGCCCGAGCGTGATGCCTTTGCCAAGTTTGCTGATGAGGGATTCAAGGAAGTCACCCGCGATCTGGTGGACAACTACACCTACTGGGACTATCAACAACTCCGTTTCCCAAAGAATGAGGGAATGCGCATCGACTACATCTACGCCTCCCCGGCCTTGGCCTCAAGGGTTCAGAGCGCAGCGATTGACCGCAATGAGCGCAAAGGAAAGGGGCCGTCGGACCACGTCCCTGTGATCATCGAAGTGGACTAGTCCTCCCAACCCAGCGACACTGAGAAGACATGGGGCGGGTTACTAACCCGTGGCTTCTGCGGTGGTCATGATTAGCTCGCCGAGTCTTGGCCAGTTTTCCTTATGCCACTGCCCAAATGGTTCTTCGCCGAGGAAGACCGCCCCAATGCCCTTCTGCGGATCGACCCAAAGGTACGACCCAGATACACCGAAGTGACCAAACGTTTCGGGCGAGGACGAGGGCGGCGTCCAGTGCGGAGACTTATTCCCTTTGATCTCCAGGCCCAGACCCCAGGTGTTGTCCTGCTGCAGCCCATATCCCGGAAGGGTTCCTCTCAATCCCGGGTATACCACCGAAGTCATCGCCGCGAGCGTCTCCGGCGTGAGGACTTGCGGGGCGAGGAACTCCTCAACCAGTAGCGTCAGATCCTCCACAGTTCCGATTCCGTCTCGCGCCGGCGACCCGGGAATCTGCGTGGCCTGAAGTCCGAGGGGATCATAAACCTTGGACCGCATCCATTCCTCTCGGGGGGCTACGACCGAATTCTCTACGTGTCGACCTAGCACCTCAAATCCCTGATTCGAGTAAATCCTCCGATGCTCCGGAGCATCCCGAAACACGGTTCCGTTCCCCTCCACGTCAAGGCCTGACGAGTGCGACAGTAGATGCCTGACCGCATAAGGTTCATCCTGGTCCGAGCGACGACCAACTTGGGTTTCGAGATCTACCCGCCCCTCCTCAATCGCGCGCATCGTCCCTAGCGACGTCAAGATTTTCGTGACCGAAGCGAGCGGGAACACTCGGCTCAGTTCGCCCTGGCTCCACACGACACTCCCGGAGCCATCAACTGCTGCGATGGCATGCGGGAACGGCACCGGATACTCGGTGACTGGACCACTCACGAGGTGCCGCCTACTCGGGCTTCACGTCCAAGTGACCCCTATCTTCTGCAACCTCAACTAGAACCGTCTGTCCGTCCTCAACTTCGCCTCCCAGAATCAGCATTGCGAGGCGATCACCAACTTCAGTTTGGACCAGTCGACGTAGCGGGCGTGCCCCGTAAGCCGGATCGTACCCGTGGTCCTCAAGCCAACGCCTGGCATCATCCGTCACCTTCAGCTCGATGCGACGGGAGGCAAGTCTCTTTGCCATCTGCTCAACTTGCAGATCGACAATCTTTCCAAGCTCATGCTTGTCAAGCGGCCTGAATACGACGGTGTCATCCAACCGGTTAAGGAACTCGGGCTTGAACGACTGTCGCACGATCTGCATCACGGCCTCGCGCTTTTCCTCTTCCGTCATATCCGGATCGATGAGGAACTGGGAGCCCAGATTCGAGGTAAGGACCAAGATCGTGTTGCGGAAGTCAACGGTTCTTCCCTGCCCATCGGTGAGTCGCCCATCGTCGAGGACCTGCAGCAGGATGTTGAAGATCTCGGGGTGAGCTTTCTCGACTTCATCCAGAAGAACGACCGAGTAGGGTCGGCGGCGAACCGCCTCGGTCAGCTGGCCACCCTCGTCATATCCGACATAACCGGGAGGAGCCCCGACCAGGCGGGAGACAGAATGCTTCTCTCCGTATTCGCTCATGTCGATACGGATCATGGAGCGTTCGTCATCGAAGAGGAATTCCGCGAGCGACTTCGCTAGCTCCGTCTTACCGACGCCGGTTGGCCCGAGGAAGAGGAACGATCCGGTCGGGCGGTTCGGGTCTGCCACGCCTGCACGCGAGCGACGCACCGCGTCCGAAACCACTTTGACGGCTTCCTCCTGCCCGATGAGGCGTTTGCCGATCCATTCCTCCATGTCGAGGAGTTTCTCGGTTTCGCTTTGCATCATGCGTCCGGTTGGGATGCCGGTCCAGGATTCGATGACCTCCGCGATCTCGGTCGGACCGACTTTCTCCGCGATCATCGGTTCGTCGGAAGCCTCAGCCTCTTCCACCTCATCGAGTTCGGCCGCCGCGATCTGATCTTCGATCTCTGGGATTAGCCCGTTTTGGATTCGCCCTGCTTCGTCATATCGCCCGTCGCGCATCGCGATCTCGAACTGGGTTCGGAGTTCGTCCAGTTGGGCGCGCAGGTCACCGACCTTGTTTCGACCAGCTTTCTCATTCTCCCAGCGGGCGGTTAGAGCGCTCAGGTCTTCGCCCTTGTTCGCGATTTCCTCACGCAGTTTGAAGAGGCGATCCGCGGTCGCTTCGTCCGTCGAATCGGGGTCGGATTCGGAGAGGTAGGTTTCTTCCATCTGAAGGCGGGAAAGTTCGCGTTGCAAGGTGTCGATCTCTTCAGGACTGGAGTCAAGCTCCATCCGCAGGCGCGAAGCTGCCTCATCGATAAGGTCAATGGCCTTGTCCGGGAGTTGACGACCGGGGATGTACCGGTCGGAGAGTTCTGCCGCAGCAACGAGAGCGCCGTCCGAGATCGTCACCTTATGGTGGGCCTCATACTTCGGGGCGATGCCGCGCAGGATCGCAACCGTGTCCTCAACCGAGGGTTCGCCGACATATACCTGCTGGAAACGACGTTCAAGGGCAGGATCCTTTTCGATGTTCTCGCGGAACTCATCGAGTGTGGTTGCACCAACCATGCGGAGCTCGCCGCGAGCCAGCATCGGCTTGAGCATATTTCCGGCGTCCATCGACCCCTCAGACGCGCCCGCACCAACAACGGTGTGCATCTCATCAATGAAGGTGATGATCTCGCCGTTCGAGTTCTTGATTTCGTCGAGGACGGCCTTCAGTCGCTCCTCAAACTCGCCACGATATTTGGCCCCAGCGACCATCGACCCCAGGTCCAGACTGATCAGGCGTTTGTTGCGTAGTGAGTCAGGCACATCGCCCTCGACCATTCGCTGCGCGAGGCCCTCTACTACAGCGGTTTTGCCAACTCCGGCCTCGCCGATTAGTACCGGGTTGTTCTTGGTACGCCTGGAAAGGACCTGAACAACACGTCTGATCTCGGAATCGCGTCCGATCACAGGGTCGAGTTTGCCTTCACGGGCCATCTCAGTCAGATCGCGCCCGTACTTCTTCAGCGCTTCAAAAGTGCCCTCCGGATCAACAGAGGTAACAGGGTCTGGGCGAAGCTCATCAAGTTTTGCCTCCATTACGTCGGGGGTTGCGCCCGACGCCCTGAGTATCTTCCCTGCCTCTGTGTCAGACGCGGCCAGCGCAATCAGCAGTTGCTCGGTCGAAACATAAGCGTCGCCTCGGGCTTGGGATCGCTTCTCAGCATCCGTGATGACGTTCAGCAATCCACGAGAGGTTTGTGGCTGTGCAACCGACGACCCTGAACTCGCCGGAAGGTCAACCAATGCCGTGCGGACCTGAGCCCCCACTTCGCTTCGTTGCGCGCCGACTGCAGCAAGTAACGAGATGGCGATTCCCTCTGGTTGTTCAAGGAGAGCTTCGAGGAGGTGAAGGGGCTCGACCGTCGGGTTGCCGGCTGCCGATGCCATTTGCACCGCCGAGCTAATCGCTTCCCTCGCCTTGTTCGTCAGTTCCATCGCCATCGAAAAGCCTCCTTCAATCCGAGCGACCCCGCCTCGAGCCCTCGGCCGAACAAATCATTCCGGCATCCAGTCTAGTTCGATACTCCGACAGCTGCGCCCGCAGCCATTTCGCAGGAAACGAGACTGACTGGCTCCCAAGGCACGTAGCAAAGCTGGGCACAGCACGCGCTTAATCGAGAAATTACCCCCGAGGTTAGTCCGCGCCACTTATCGAAACCGGGTATGGCCCCACCTCGGGGCAAGCTAGTCTCAGCCAACGCAGGCTCCTACTATCCGAGCATCGGGTGCCAACAAGTCGGCCTGCGCCGATTTGGCTCTCCCTACCGGTAGTGTCAAAGTTCTGTCATGACTGATTCCACCAGGACCGACGACCACATGGACCGACTGTTCCCTGAGTTCCTTGAAGAGATCACTGGAGATGAGGCCCTGGCATGGGTCCGCGAGCAAAACAGCCAGACAGAACAGTATTTGGCAGACGCCGCGGCTGGACAGGTAACCCCAACCGGTAAGCCGATTCCAACTCTGAAGGAACTGGAGGATCAGATCCTTGAGGTCCTGGACGATCCGGAGCGTATTCCGATGGTGGCAGTGCGCGGCGACTTTGCCTACAACTTCTGGACCGATGCGGACAACCCCAGAGGACTGTGGCGCCGCCAGCCGTTCGAGTCGTATCTCGCCGGGAAGGATGCCTGGGAAACTCTGATTGACGTTGATGCCCTGTCTGCGTCCGAGGATAAGTCCTGGGTCTGGCACGGAGCGAGCGTCCTCTATCCCTCGTACGACCGTGCCCTGATCAACCTCTCAGACGGAGGTTCAGACGCGGACGAAACGCGCGAGTACAGCCTCGAAACCCTCGACTGGGTCGTGGATGGCTTCTTTCGGAGCGAGGCCAAAGGATCCCTCGGGTGGATAGACCGCGACCACTGCTGGCTGTCACAGCCGGATAGCCCGGAGTCCACCTCATCTTCTGGATACCCGCTTGAAGCGCGAGTGTTGACCCGCGGACAATCACCTGAAGAGGCCGAATTGATCTTCAAGGGTGACCCTTCGTCTATGGGAGTCTGGGCGGCCAACGGACGTGACCGTACGGGCCAAACCCAGGCCATTGAAGAAGCCCTCGACTTCTACTCCTCAGTGCAGTATTTCGTGCACGGCGGCATCGAATCGATCAAAGCAGACGGGTTCAAGCGCATCCCGGTCCCCGAATCGGCACAGGCAAGCATCTGGAATCAGTGGACCATAGTCGCGCTGCGTGACGACTGGTCAAGGCCGGAAGCTGGCGAAGAATGGCCCTCTGGCACACTGCTGTCCCTACTTAGCGATGAATTCATCAAGAACCCCGAGACGGCCCCCGCCACGGCAATGTTCTTACCGACCGAGAACGAAGTGCTTGAAGGACTCACAGCGACAGCCACCAAGGTCATGGTGACCAGCATCTGCAATGTGGTTCCTCGAATCACTGCGCTTACCCCGAGCGAGGATGGCCGCTCGTGGAGCGCCAAACGATTCGACACTCCCCCGACTGGCAACCCTTACGTGACCATCGAAGTTGCCGCCGTCACTCCTTTGGAAGATGACCGACTCTGGGTCATTACCACCGGCTACATTGAGCCAAGCACGCTATGGCTGGTTGAGAAGGATGGAACCTGGAGACAGGTGCGCCAGGCCCCGACCATGTACGACGCCGAGGGTGTCGAGGTCTCACAGCACTTTACCGAGTCCGAAGACGGGACGCGGATCCCCTACTTCCAGGTGTCCAAACCACAGGACGAACCGGCACCAACCCTTTTGTACGGGTACGGCGGATTCCAGGTCTCTCTTCTTCCCTCGTACGCACCAGTGACGGGACGCGCGTGGCTGGAACACGGGGGCGTCTATGTGGTCGCAAACATTCGCGGGGGCGGAGAATACGGGCCGGCGTGGCACAAAGCGGCACTGCAAGGCAAGCGGCACCATGCGTACGAGGATTTCGCCGCGGTAGCGCGCGACCTAGTCCGTCGCGGCGTCACGACTACGGAGATGCTCGGGGCGGAGGGCGGGTCAAATGGCGGCCTGCTAATGGGCAACATGTACACCCAGTACCCCGAGGACTTCGGAGCAATCGTCTGCTCGGTGCCGCTACTGGACATGGGCAGGTACCACACACTTCTGGCTGGAGCGTCGTGGATGGCCGAATACGGTGACCCCGAAGATCCTGAACAGTGGGAGTTCGTCAAGACGTTCAGTCCGGTCCACCTGTTTGACGCGGAGCGAGACTATCCTTCGTTGCTGTTGACGACATCTACGAAGGACGACCGGGTGCATCCCGCGCACGCCAGGGCATTGGGGTACTTGACGGAACAAGCTGGCAAGGACGCGCTCTACTTCGAGAATATCGAGGGTGGCCATGGCGGAGCCGCCGACAATCGTCAGCGCGCGCACAACCGTGCCCTGTCGTGGGAGTTCCTCTGGAGGAAGCTGACGTCTAGATAGCTGGCAGGGGGTGCCGCGCGCAGCATACCGATGGCGTCGTGCACCCCAGGTGAGGTGCGAAAGAGGAAATAGACAGGTTCCGCACCCCACCTAAGGGGCGCAACAGAAGTGCCTCCGAGTCAGCCGACCGGTGGACCACACGCGCACCCCAGGTGAGGTGCGAAAGAGGAAATAGACAGGTTCCGCACCCCACCTAAGGGGCGCAAGCCGTATTAGCTAGTACGGGCGACCCTGCAGGTATGCCCTCCTGGCCTGGTTACGCTTCACGAGCCAGATGATTCCGCCGATAGTCAGCGCCAGACCAACTAGCCCGATGACGGTTGCCCACACCACAGCCTGAACCGTTCCATCAACGATCTCGCCGAGTACAGTTCCGTCGAGGACCATCAGTTCCGACCCGGCTGGCACGCCCTCACACTCGATCGTGTACTGGCCCTCGGCGAGGCCGCGTCCTACGTAGGTTCCGCCTGACTGGACCTCGTAATACAGTTCCGTAGCGTTTCCGGTGCTGTCGGTTGCAACGCACGAGGTCGCCTCACCCGACACTGGCAGCACCGCAACCACTCCGGCTGATCCAACGTTCATGGTTCCACCGTTGGTCGCTTGAAGACCTCCGTCCATTAGTCGATCAACGCCAACAGCGTTCATAACCAGGGAGAAGAAAACGATTGGGGCGACGATAATCATGAGGAAGATCCCGCCGATCAAGGTGAGAATCGCTCCTGTCCGACTGGGCATGTCGCCCGTCGGTGCGGCGTACTGGCCCTGGCCATAGGGCGTGGGCGCTCCGTAAGGACCCTGAGGATACTGACCCTGCGGCGGGTACTGAGTTCCGGGGTTCTGACCCTGTTGGGGGTAGGGATTCTGCCCTGGGTATGAGCCTTGAGGAGCCTGCCCGCCTGGTTGGCCATATTGACCTGGAGGGAATTGCCCCTGAGAGGCACCTGGCTGGCCTTGACCACCTGAGGCACCATACACAGGCCAAGGACTGCCTTGGCCGTTCGAAGTGGCACTAGTGCTCTGACCGCCAGGTGACCATGAATCGGATCGCTGCCCGAACTGCGGGGCTCCAGGGACCCGATTACCCGCACCGTTCGCTGCTGCAACATTGCCCTGATCACCGGGTGACCATGAATCAGAACGTTGCCCAAACTGCGGGCCACCAGGGGCTTCAGCGGGACTCTGTTCGCCACCGGGTTCGGGAGGCCCATACGGGTTGACTGGTTCGTTGCCGCTCATCGTGTCTCCTGATACTTGGTCAGTGCTTCGTGGTCAGATCAGTCTTGTTGCCAAGCGTCCCGATCTCTCTGAGTACAGTCTAGGTCGGGCAACCAGCCTTTCAGTAGGGACGCGTCTCACGGTCCAGGCAGCAGACGACTTGAGTAACAAGACCAGTTCGCTTCCTTGATCCCAACAGAATCCCTGGCTGGTGGCGGCTCGACCTCGTTCGAGGGGTAGCGAACGCGGGCCTCCTAGTTCGCGGTCGCGAGTCGTTCCGCTCGGAGCCGTTCAACCCCCGGAACTTCGAGCGGTTCTAGTCTGCCGAGTACTCTGCCCAGGATCAGGTCTGCAAGCTCCGGGTTTCGTGCTAAGACGGGTCCGTGCAGATAGGTACCAATGACGGATCCCTGCACTGCCCCTTCCGGTCGGCTCATTTCGTCGTCGGTATAGCCATTCCCAACCCCGTGAGTAACCACGCCCAAAGGCTTAGCTTCTGCTCCCAGACGCGTCAAACCTCCATGATTCTCAAATCCAGTAAGAGGTTCTTCAAGGCCGTCAAGAACGGGGCGTGTCATCAGCTCACCGATTGCCCGCTTACCCATCGGCGTCGTTGCAACGTCCAGCAGACCAAGTCCGGTGACCCGCTTCCCCGTTGCGTCCGTGTACTCGGTTCCAAGTAGCTGCATCGCCGCGCATATTGCGAGGATTGGCTTGTCTGCTTTAGCCGCCTGATAGAGTCCCCGATCACCACGCATGTTCTGGGCAGCGATCGCCTGTGCAACATCCTCACCACCGCCGAGAGTGTAGACATCTAGCTCCGCGGGAATAGGCTCCCCCAGGTCGACCGAGACCACCTCGGCATCAAATCCGCGTCGCCTCGCCCGCTCGACGAGGATTTTGGCATTGCCACTATCCCCATAGGTTCCGAGAATCGACGGATATATGAGCCCAACACGCAAGACTGAATCGGTCATAAATGCTCAAGCTCCCACTTCAGATCGCGAAAGGCAGTGTAGTTCGCTAGAACCTCAACCTTGCCGGGTTCAAGGCCACGGATCGCCGTAACCGGGTCCGGCTCGACCCGATGTTTGACACCCGCGTACTCCAGACGAACAGACAGGTCGGCGACACGCTCTCCACTGGCGATCACGGTGTCCACCCCCAGATCATTAACGCGCTCGTAGTCCACGTCCCAGAGCCAGGAAAGGTCCTCACCATCCGGGGTTTGCCCGTTCACGGAGATAACAAGCTGGACCGTCTCAGGATCGACCATCGTCAAGCTTTCTTGCCACCCGGCTGGGTTCTTCGCAAGGATCAGTCGCGCTAAACGACCGTTGACGTCGTAGGTTTGATACCTGCCAGCAACACCGGCAACCGAGGCAAGCGCATCCGACAGAGCCTCCGGCGTAACACCAAAGTATGTGGCCGCTGCAGCGGCTTGCGCCGCATTGCCGCGGTTAACCCTGCCTGGGACCTGAAGTCTGGTCCGAATCTTTACCTCGTCCGGCCCGAGAATCTCAAACGAGCCATCAGACTCGGGATCAGCGATCCTCCAGTCGGCTTCCGGCCGGGAATACTCGCGATGAGCGTCGACACTCCAGCCCTCCTCGTCCCGCAGAACGATGGTTCCTGTACGAGGGAACGAGGTCGAGTCCACCTGCCACGGCGCACCCACCGAAACCCACTGGACATTTGGGGCTTGCCAAGCCGCGGAGGAGACAAGCGGATCATCACAGTTAGCGACGATCAGCGCATCTGGCGACAACTCGACGGCCTGACGCAGTCGTCCTTCCACCGTACCTATCTCGCCAACACGATCAAGCTGGTCGCGGGACAGATTCAACAATATGATCGCGGAGGGTTTTGTTGCGCGGGCAATCTGAGGCATGTGCATCTCATCGACCTCAAGCACCGCATACGGAGCGTCAGGAGCTTCCATTAGCGCCGTGACGATCCCGGTCGTCATGTTGTCGCCGTTCTGATTCGACGCCACTTCACCGAGGGTTCGAAGTGCCTCTGCCGTCATTCTGGTAGTCGTGGACTTTCCGTTAGTCCCGGTGATCAAGACTATCCGCCTACCAGCCGCCAGTTCACTCAGGATGTTTGGGCTCAGCGCCAGTGCAACCTTCCCGCCAAACATTCCGCCGGCACCTCGACCGAGGCTACGGGAGAGCGAAGCGGAAGCCCGACCAGCAAGTCGCGCAAGTCTTGAGCGCGCTGACAGACGCTTCGTTCCGTTGAGGTCATCATCTGTCATTTGAACCCTGCTTCAGTGATCATCCGGTGCAACCACTAAAGTGTATGACCTAGCGGGAGGCTATTGTCCACGCTCCTGAACAATCCGTGAGAGCTGCAACAGGGCTAGTCTCTGCCATCCGAGCGCCGTCACCGCAGGGACCACGCTCTTCCCCGCAGCGGGCTTTACCGCCGTGAGGGCCGTCCGTGCAGGCGCGATATGTCCATCCGAATCATCTACCGTCTCCGAAGGTTCAGCGACTGGATAACTAGGCGGTCGGAGTCGAACATCACCTGTCGCGTCAGCCGTAAACACCCGACTAGTAGGTACCGAGGTCGATGCAATAACATTCTGCAGACGTTGTATCTCCGTGTGGAGTCCTTCGACTCGGTCACGAAGCTCAAGAATCAGAGCCACCCCGGCCAGGTTCACGCCCTGGTCCTGGGTGAGGCTCTGAATCTCTACGAGTTTTCGAACGTCCGCGCCAGAGTAGCGCCGGCCCCGCCCCTTGGCACGCTCGGGACTTACCAGTCCTAGCCGGTCATACTGTCGAAGTGTTTGGGCGTGCATTCCAGCCAACTCAGCGGCGACCGAAACCGTGTAGATCTGATCAGACGGTTCAGTTGATGCGTGGCCAGTATGCTCAGTCGCGTTCGAATTCACCCCAATCACTTCTCTCTGGCAGTCCTCACTTTAGTTCTTACGAGGGTTCCAATCGCCCATCGTCTTCTTCAGATCCTCGACAGCTTCTTCCTGTTCATCAGACATTTTCTTGGGTGTCACGATGACCAGATCGACCATTACGTCGCCGCGTTTGCTGCCCTTCTTCACTCCTCTGCCCTTGAGTCTCAGGACCGCGCCGCTTGAGGTTCCAGCAGGAACCTTCATCGACACCTTCGTTCCATCGGGAAGAGGAACGTCAACCTTGGCCCCGAGTGCCGCTTCGGGATAGGTGATTGGCAACTTAACCCGTAGGCGATCCTTGTCCATTGAGAACGACGGATCAGATTCGACAGCGACCTGAACTACCAGGTCGCCAGCGGGACCGCCGTTCACTCCGGGTTGGCCCTTGCCTGCTAGCTTGATCTTCTGCCCGTCCCGCACCCCAGCAGGGATGCGAACTTTCATAGGCCGACCATCCAAGTTAAACGTTAGGGTTTCACCCTCGAACGCCTGCTTGAACGTGATCTTCGTTGAGGTCGAAAGATCGCCCCCCTTTTGTGGCTCCGGCTGATATTGACCACTGAATCCACCCGGGAAGCCACCGCCGAATGAGGACGAGGCTCCCGCGCCCCCGCCGAAGATAGAGGACAGAATGTCTTCGAATCCTGCACCCCCACCGCCGGTGTTGAACTGCACGCGCGGCCCACCCTGAGCGCCGCCGCCGTACATGCCACCAAACATATCCTCGAACCCACCGGCACCACTCTGACCGGGTGCGCGGAACCGGGCACCACCGGAAGCCATCTGGCGGATGGCGTCGTAGCGTTCGCGCTGTTCCTTGTCGTTCAGGACGGCGAAGGCTTCGCCGATTTCCTTGAACTTTGCCTCGGCCTTGTCGTCGCCGGGGTTTTGGTCCGGGTGCCATTTACGAGCAAGCTTGCGATAGGCCTTGCGGATCTCTTTCTCATCCGCGTCCTTCGGAACCCCTAGGACGGCGTAGTAGTCACGGTCGAACCAGTCTTGCTCTCCCATGTCTCACTCCTTACTAATCACCGCACTATGTGCGGCGAAATCCTATTGGGGATCGAATACCAAAACCTTGGCGGGACGAAGAACTCGCTCACCCGCGCGGTAACCGGGTTGAAGAACCTGACCGACCACCTGCTCCATCACGGACGGATCAGGGTTGGGC
>JBATQJ010000077.1:0-3159 GCA_049291975.1 Scrofimicrobium sp. | reverse complement strand
TCATCCCGGCCGGAACCGGCCTAAAGAAAGTAAGCTAACCCCCGCCCCGGCCCCCTGCGCTACGCGGGCATTCTTACGTGAGGCACCGAACCACATTACGCGGGCAATTTGATTTGAGGCATTACGCTCCTTCATACCTCCGGCAGGACGTGACAGAATAGATACCGGCGTAACGAAGCACTAGTTTTTGGGGTGAGCAACGAATGGATCAGGATAACTTGAAGCAGATCGCAGATGAAGTCATATCTGTCGTCGCAGGTACGGCCGGTAAGGCGGCCGAAGCGGCTGGAAAGGCTGCCACCAAGGCTGCAGAGATCGCGGGTGAGACCGCCACAGAGTTTGGCGATCGCGCCGTGAAGCTCAGCAAGGCCGGCGTTGAAGCCGCGTCCCCCACACTTCATCAGTGGGCCGACATGGCGCAGGATCAGGCTGAGGCCTTACTGGCAAAGTCGAAGGTTTCTGCGGAAGAGGGTAAGGAGGCGTCCCTCGCGGCTATCGCCGCCCTCGCCGCCAAAGGTCAGGACACTCTGGCCGACGTAGAGAAGCACGCCAAGGCCGCGGCAAAACCGGCTAAGAGCAGCAGTCGCGCAGGCCGGGTGCTCGGTTGGACCGCTGCCGCCGCTGGAGTTGCTTCCGTTGGTTACCTGTTGTGGCGTCGCTCGCGTCCCATCGAGGACCCGTGGGCCGAGGAGTACTGGGTTGACCTGCAGACCGATGCCGACCTCAGCGATGTTCCCGACCAGGCCGAGGAAGCGAAGGACGAGGTCGAGGACAAAGCTGAAGAAGTGGTGGACGAGGTTGCGGACAAGGCTAAAGAGGTAGCTGAAGAAGCTACAGAGTAACCATCCGCTTGGGCGGCGGCTTACGGAACCAGGTGACCCGCCGCCCTAAAGAGCCGGTACCACTCCGGCCTGGTCAGTTGGATGTCGGAGCCACCGGCGGCCGCACTGACTCGCTCGGGGTTGGTGGTTCCTAGGACAACCTGCATCTTCGCCGGGTGGCTAGTGATCCAGCTGACCGCGATCCCTTCAGGCGTGGCGTCGTACTTAGTTGCGAGTTCGTCCAAGACTTCATTCAGTTCCGCATACTCTGGGTTGCCAATGAACGGGCCGTTGAAGAAGCCTGCCTGGAACGGCGACCAAGCCTGGATCGTCATCCGGTGGATTCGAGAGTAGCTGAGTACCTCACCGTCCCTCATGATCGACTGATCCTCATCAACCATGTTCACCGCAGTGCCCTGCGCAATGATTGGTGCGTGAGTAACCGAAAGCTGTAGCTGGTTGGCGACTAGCGGCTGAGTGACAGCTGTCTTCAGTAGTTCGATGTACATCGGACTCTCATTCGAAACACCGAAATGTCGAACCTTGCCGCTCTGTTCCAACTTGTTGAATGCCTCTGCTACCTCTTCTGGTTCGACCAGTGAGTCAGGGCGATGCAGTAGTAGTACGTCGAGGTAGGCCGTCTTCAGTGCCTTCAGGCTCCCCTCGACCGCCCCCACAATGTGATCGGCAGAGAAATCAAAGTGGGGACCATCTTTGACTATGCCCGCCTTCGACTGGATGTAGATCTGCTCGCGCTCTGAGGAACTGAGGTTTAGTGCATCGCCGAACCGGGTCTCACAGAAGTGGACAGTCGGGCCGTAGATATCGGCGTGGTCGAAGAAGTTGATCCCGCAGTCACGGGCCGTCTTGTAAAGATCTCGAATCTGGTCATCGGTCTTGTCGTCAATCCGCATCAGTCCCTGGGCGACATTAGAGACCTGAAGCCCAGTGGTTCCCAGTTCTACGTTGCGCATTTTTCATTCCTATCTATCTTTTTGACTGGTGCTAGCGGAGTGCTGGCCGATTACCCGACCACTGCTAGCGCGTCGATCTCTACCAGCATGTCAGGATTTGGCAGTCCAGTGAAGACCGTGGTCCTTCCGGGATAGACATCTCCGGCGTTTGTGGTGGTCACGGCCTTCTTTTCGGTCATCAGTAGTCCAATCGGTTCGATAAACAGGTCTTACACAATCGTAACCTTGTACATGTGCAGGGAAGGGGCACGCATGTTGATAGACGTCGGAGCTAAGAGCTTTCCACCATCGCTTTGGGGCACCGCCACCGAATCTCTGAAAGAGCGGGCACCCAAGCTCACTGAGTTTGCAACCCCCTTAGTGACTCTTCGACAGGAGGCGATCGATCACAACACTGAGTTGCTGGCGAACTGGGCCGCCCACGCTGGAGTTCAGCTCTGTCCTCATGGGAAGACTTCGATGGCTCCCGCCCTCTGGCAGAAGATGCTCGACGCTGGGGCGTGGGGGATAACGCTGGCGACCGCTTGGCAAGCCCAGGTGGCTGCGGAATGCGGAGTGCCCCGCATCATGATCGCGAATGAGGTGACCGACGGCGCGTCGCTGGACTGGGTTACAGCCCAGCAACAGACGGATCTGTTCATTTGGATCGACTCACTTCGCGGGTTGCAACTGATCGAGCAGCGCAGCCCGACCAAGCCAGTCTTTGTGCTGATCGATATTGGCGGTCAAGGTGGCAGAACGGGCACCCGCACCGACGAAGAGTTCCTCTCGCTGGCCAGAGCGGCCGCGAGCTCTCCTTCCGCTCAACTATGTGGCATCGCGGGGTACGAGGGCGCTCTGGCCCACTCACGCACCGCCGAAGACCTGGCGGAGGTTCGAAGCTACTGCGAGCGGCTTGTCGAGTTGTACCAGATGGCCGAAGAGCTATTCGAAGTCGACGTGCCCCTGGTCAGCGCCTCGGGTTCTGTTTACTACGACGTAATCGCCGAGCAACTTCGCCCGGCACTTCCTGAGGCCCAGATCGTCCTCCGCCCCGGGTCCTTCCAGATCCATGATGGAGGACACTATGACCGAGTATCCCCGTTTGGGCGTGACTCCCAGGGGCTGAGACTTGAGACTGCACTCGACGGTTGGGCCACGGTTCTGTCGAGGCCCGAACCGAACCTGGTGCTGCTAGACGGCGGTCGCCGTGACTTCGGATTCGATATCGATCTGCCGCAGATCGACCCTGAAGACCTAAGGCTGATGAGCAGTCCGGCGGAGAGCTTCGATATCAACGACCAGCATCTGTTCGTTCGCGTCTCCCCCTCGTGCGCCCTGAACGTGGGGGATCGGGTGCGGCTGGTGCTGAGTCACCCCTGTAC
>JBATQJ010000076.1:0-4299 GCA_049291975.1 Scrofimicrobium sp. | reverse complement strand
GGGCTGTGGTAAATCCACCTCGCTTCGCATGCTTGCGGGCCTTGAAGATGTGAACTCAGGCCGCATCCTTATCGGTGACCGTGACGTCACCAACGTTCAGCCTAAGAACCGCGATATCGCGATGGTTTTCCAGAACTACGCGCTGTACCCGCACATGACCGTGCGCGACAACATGGGTTTCGCCCTGAAGATCGCTGGTCGTCCGAAGGCGGAAATCAACGAGCGCGTCAATGAGGCAGCCAAGATTCTTGACCTTGAGCCCTATCTCGATCGTAAGCCGAAGGCTCTGTCCGGTGGTCAGAGGCAACGTGTCGCGATGGGTCGAGCCATCGTTCGTAAGCCTCAGGTCTTCCTCATGGATGAGCCTCTGTCGAACCTGGACGCGAAGCTCCGTGTTCAAACCCGTACCCAGATCGCCTCGCTGCAGCGCTCCCTTGGTGTAACCACTGTCTACGTCACCCACGACCAGACTGAGGCTCTGACCATGGGCGATCGTATCGCTGTTATGAAGGACGGTCTCCTTCAGCAGGTTGGTACCCCGCGCGACATGTATGAGGCACCGGTGAATAAGTTCGTCGCAGGCTTCATTGGCTCGCCGGCCATGAACCTGGCGACCTTCACGGTTGACGGGGATGCCGCTGTGCTTGAGGGCGCTAAGGTTCCGCTGACTCGCGCCACTCTTGCTGCCCTGACCCCTGAGGACGGTGGCAAGATCGTTATTGGCTTCCGCCCCGAGGGACTGAAGCGTGCCGCTGAGGGTTCCAAGTACACCATTCCGATCGGCGTTGACCTGGTTGAGGAGCTTGGCTCTGATGCCTACGTCTACGGTCATCTGCTTGGCACTGACGACAAGGCGACCGTCGCAGGCGTTGGCCCCGCGCAGCAGTTCGTTGTGCGCGTTGCGCCGAACAGCGCTCCGCCGGCTGGCTCCGTTATGCACGTTGAGATCATCGAGGGCCAGGAGCATGTCTTCTCCGAGTCCACCGGTGAGCGTCTTCCTTCCTAAGCTATCGGGAGTTATCAGACCTGGTCTGTAATGTGGTTGGGTGGTACCTGTTGGGTGCCACCCAACACTCATCTTTGAGCCTCTTTTGAGGAGGAACGGTGCCTCAGTCGTTACAGATCACTGCCGCTAACGTTGATCCGGCACTCCTCGACCTGCCTTGGGAAGTGCCTTTGGAAGAGTGGCCCGATGACATTCTCGCCGCCCTGCCCCGTGGTATTTCCAGGCACGTGGTGCGCTTTGTCAACCTGGCTGGACGAGTCATCGCCGTCAAAGAGATCGGCGAGACCGTCGCCTATCGTGAGTACGAACTGCTTAGGGACCTGGCGCGGACCGATGCCCCGTCGGTGCATCCCACTGCGGTGATCACAGGACGTCATGATTCGAGCGGCGAAGAACTAAAT
This sequence comes from Scrofimicrobium sp., assembly GCA_049291975.1. Taxonomy (GTDB): domain Bacteria; phylum Actinomycetota; class Actinomycetes; order Actinomycetales; family Actinomycetaceae; genus Scrofimicrobium. The sequence goes on along the minus strand of JBATQJ010000076.1, from coordinate 2,892 downwards.
GCCGTTCTGGTTACCGAGCATCTTCAGTTCTCTCTGCCTTATCGTGCGTTGTTCAGCCGCCACGTGACTCCTGAGACGGTGAACCGATTGCTGGACGCCCTTGCAGTTCTACTGGTTCGGTTGCATCTGTTGGGCTTCTACTGGGGCGACGTGTCACTTTCGAACACCCTGTTCCGCCGCGACGCCGGAGCGTTCTCCGCCTATCTGGTCGACGCGGAGACAGGCGATATGCAGCCGAAACTCACTGACGGACAGAGAGAATACGACCTGGATCTGGCAAGAACCAACATTATTGGTGAACTGATGGACCTTCAGGCGGGTGGGTTTTTGGATGAGGACGAGGACGTAATCCATATCGGTGACCGATTGGTCCGCCGTTACAACGAGTTGTGGGATGAGCTGACAGGTCCAGAACGCATCCGCGCGGATGAGCGCTGGAAGGTTCAGGAGCGCATCGATCGGCTCGCGGAGCTTGGGTTTAGCGTCGGCGAACTGAGCATTACCTCCGAGCCTGAGGGTGATCGCATGGTGATTCAGCCCAAGGTTGTTGACGCCGGGCACTACCACCGTCAGCTTATGCGGCTCACCGGGATTGATGCTCAGGAGTTGCAGGCGCGGCGGATGCTTGAGGACCTAGAGACTTATCGGGCGGTTAACAACCTGGGACACCTGAGTCGTGAGCAGGTTGCACACCGCTGGATGAACGATGTTTTTGAACCGGTAATGCAGTCGATTCCGCCTGAGTTGAGTTCCAAGCTTGAGTCGGCGCAGGTGTTCCACGAACTGCTCGAGCACCGTTGGTATCTCTCGCAGGACCAGAACAGGGATGTACCGATGCCCGAGGTCATCGAATCCTACTTACAGAGCGTGCTCCCTGCGAAGAGGGATGAGGCGGTGCTGATCTCCGGGCCGGGTGACGAGGTCCTGTCTGGTTACGCCGACCTGATCGATGAGACTGACGATCTAGATGAGTCAGACGAATTCAGCGAGGCGGATACTCCCGGCGAGTCGGAGGAACCCGACTCCCCAACGGATCCGGAGCGCGACCCCTCAGTCTGACTCGGCGTCACGGGGGTCATCTGACCGGAGTTTCACTGCGTTGCGTGGGCTGGGTCCGGGTCGGCCCGGCATCACAAGCACCAGTTGACCGGGGAAGCACCCTGAGCTTCAAGTAGTTGGTTCACCCTTGAGAAGGGGCGCGACCCGAAGAAACCGCGATACGCCGAAAGCGGCGACGGATGGGGTGACTCGATAACCGGAGTCGAACCGAGTAATGGCTTCAGCCCTGCCGCGTCACGACCCCAAAGAATTGCGACCAGCGGCCCGCCTCTGGCTACCAGGGACTCGATCGCCTGCTGGGTAACCTCTTCCCAGCCGCGTCCCCGGTGTGAGGCTGGCGCGCCGGGTGAGACCGTTAGAACCCTGTTTAGCAGGCAGACTCCCTGCTCGGCCCAAGGAGTGAGATCCCCATTCGGCGGAGGCGGACATCCGAGATCGTCCGTGAGTTCCTGGTAAATGTTTCGCAGAGATGCGGGAAGCTCAACTCCAGGAGCGACTGAGAACGATAGCCCGACGGCGTGGCCGGGAGTCGGGTACGGGTCCTGCCCGACGATCAGTACCTTGACCTGATCAAACGGGTAGCTGAATGCCCGCAGAATGTTCCCGGCTGCGGGAAGGAAGTGCTTTCCTGTGGCACTCTCTTCACGAAGCATCTGGCCCATTTTGCGGATCTGAGGTTCGACGGGTTCCAGGGCGTGCGCCCAGCCGGGGTCAATCACCTGTGAGAGTGGGGGCAACGTTGCTGTAGGCATGCTCTAAGCGTACTAACCGCCGTGGGATATCCGGTCCTTTCGTCTCTAAGCGGTAGGCTGTCCACGTGAGTGCTCAATACCCTTACGACGAGTTCGACGATCTGTCCGACGATGCACCCGTTGGCGTGCACCGCAAGCCGCAGTCGCCCTGGCAGACGGTCTTACCGTTTCTGCTGGTTCTTCTTATAGTTCCCCTCCTTGCCTGGGGAGCCACTGAACTGATCAAGGGGCGCGGTACCTCGGTCGAGGTGCCACCTGTCACTGAGCAGTCCGTGCAAGACCAGTCGAGTCAATCTTCCGATCTAATCGCGCCGGTACCGGACGAGGGCCCAACGGGCGCGCCCGACGATCCGACCGAGGCAGAGAAGTCGGAAGAGGAAAAGACTCCCGAAGAGCAACCAGCCGAGGCTGCGGCCAACATGGGTGCTTCAATCGCAGTCCTCAACGCTTCGGGCATTGAAGGCTTTGCCGCTCAGAAGCAAGCCGTCCTGGCTGAAGCCGGATTCACCAATGCTTGGGCCGACAATGCTACCGACACTGGTTGGGCTCAGAACACCGTCTACTACCGGGACGCGAGCCTACAACCGACTGCCGCCAAGATAGCTGAGGTTTTGGGAATCCCGACGGTTCTAGAGGACGCCGCAATTACTGGTGAACTTGACGTTATCGTCATTCTTGCAACGGCGGGCTGATCCGGGCGTAGGTGTGATCTTTCCTCGTCTTGCACTCGAACCCCTAGAGTGCCAAACTTGGTGTTAGCACTCGGCATGACCGAGTGAAAGAAACCCGGTTCACTGGTGAGAGTCAAAATGTGGGAAAGCCCCGCAGGGAGACTCGTCCGTCGCGGGCACCGTGGACCCTGACCGCAAGAAGCGGAAGGATATAGATCAAATGGCAAAGATCATTGCATATGACGAGGAAGCTCGTCGTGGCATGGAGCGCGGCCTCAACCAGTTGGCTGACACGGTGAAGGTCACCCTGGGTCCGCGCGGTCGAAACGTAGTTATCGACAAGAAGTGGGGTGCACCCACAATCACAAAGGACGGCGTCTCTGTTGCTAAAGAGATTGACCTAGAGGATC
>JBATQJ010000075.1:0-1726 GCA_049291975.1 Scrofimicrobium sp. | reverse complement strand
GGCTTTTCAGGCGCGCGTCCAGCTGCTCCAAACTGACGGCGGGCTTAAGATCAATAAAACAGGTGACCGTGCCGCAATCTATCCCCGCCAGGTGGCTGCTCATGCTGAGTACCAGCGGGCCTGTGATGCCCCAATGCGCGAAGAGAAGTTCACCCTGCTGGGAAAACAGCGTCTTTTTGCCCACGCGTGCTTCCAGAACGACATTTTTGAGCGACAGACCCTGCAGGGGCCGCGCCCATTCGTCCGAGGTCTCGTAGGAGATCAAGGTCGGGAGGGTATCCGTCACCCTGTGGTCAAGCGCTCTGGCCAGCACGTAGCCGTCCCCGGTGGACCCGGTCACGGGATAGCTGAGGCCGCCTGTGGCGATGATCACGCTGTCGGCTTCGAAGCGGCCGCCGCCCTCGGTGGCGATGATGAAAGCGCCTGAGGGATCTGTTTCAATCGTCTGCACCCGCTCCCGCAGGCGTATGTCCGCGCCTTCGGTGCCGCGGGTGAGGGCGCGGGTTACATCCGAAGCCTTCTGAGACACGGGGAATACGCGGTTGCCGCGCTCGACCATCGTATCACAGTTTAGTTCCCGCAGCACATCCCGCAGGCCTTCGGACGGCAAAAAGCGGAGCGCAGCGTAGAGAAAACGCGGGTTGCGGGGGACGTTTGATAAAAAATCCTCTCCCTGGGCGGCGTTTGTCACATTGCAGCGCCCTTTGCCGGTGATGTATAGCTTTTTGCCAAGCTTTTCATTGCGCTCAAGCAAGGTGACCCGCGCCCCTTCCCTCAGGGCGAACAGAGCGGCCATCATGCCGGCCGGGCCGCCGCCGATGACGGCGACGCGCTTAGGTTTTTCCGGCATATACACGATAGGCGTCCCAAACCGATTCCATCTGCGCGAAGTTGTGGTTGAGCGTTTCGCGCTTGAGGTTGCCCAGGGCGGCGATCAGCGCGTTGATCAGAGACATCGGCGCCGCCAGCGAGTCGGCAAAGGAGGTCATGTCCGTGCGCGCGGCCAGGCAGAGGCTGGCGACTTCATGAAGGGGGCTGAGGGGGCCGTCGGTGATGCCGATGACTTTCACGCCGCGGGACTTGGCAAACTGCATGCATTCCAGCGTGCGGTTTGAGTAGCGGGGGAAAGAGATGGCGATCATCACATCGCCGGGCTTGACGCGGGCGATGGTCTCAAAGGTGTCATTGACCGTGCTTGATATCACGCGCACGTCATCAAAAATATAGCGCAGATAGTAGCCGAAAAACTCGCTCAGCGGGGCTGCCGAGCGAAGACCCAGCAGATAGATGGCGCTGGCCTTTGAGATCTCCTCCACCACCTGCGAAAACACCTCTTTGTCCATCCCTTCGATGGTGGCGCGGATATTTTGCATATCGGTCTTCAAGACCTCAACGGGCAGTTCCTCCGCCGTGAGGTCGTTTGAGATGGACAGGCGCTGGGCGGGCGTGAGGCGGTGGCGTACGATCTCCTTGAGCGCGCGCTGCATTTGGGGATAGCCCTCGTACCCGCAGGCATTGGCAAAGCGTACCACCGTGCTTTCAGAGATGCTGACCACCTCGCCCAGACGGGCCGCGGTCATAAAGACCACCTTGTCGTAGTTTTCTTCGATAAAAGCCGCGATCTTGCGATGGCCCTTGCTCAGCCGCTGGCCGGACAGGTTGAGCTGATTCATGATAGGCTGGTATTCTTCCATAGCGGTCAATCCTCTCTTGTGCCCAGCATGCC
>JBATQJ010000074.1:0-49449 GCA_049291975.1 Scrofimicrobium sp. | reverse complement strand
TGTCTCCTAAATCTGTGCTCAGGCGAGGATGCCCGGGAAATTCGTGGTTGCAAGGCGGAAGAGGAGGCTTTGCTGGTGGCAAAGCCGACGATGACAACGTAGCAAGCGCGGATTTCCCGGTCACCACAGCGAGCAGAGATTTAGGAGACACGCCCTAGAGGCAATCCAACCGATAGCGGTTGCCTCATAAACAACGATGACAGCAAAGGAGTGCCCATGTGTCGCTGGCTCGCCTATCACGGCTCCCCAATCACGATCGACAAGCTTATTACCAAGCCCAACCACTCACTGGTCGACCAGAGCATTAACGCTCGGCACCTCTCACTTCCCGACTTCCCAATGGCTAAACAGTTCCCGGGCCACGATTTCCCCACCAACGGCGATGGGTTCGGTCTCGCGTTTGTTGGGCGCGAGGGCAAAATCGGACAGTTCCGCGAGATCACACCAGCATGGGACAGCCGCAACCTACACAGTCTCGCTGAGCAGATTGAGACGGGCACGCTGTTGGCACACGTGCGCGCCGCGCCCGGCGGATCGATAGCCGAGGACAACTGCCATCCCTTCGTCCACGACGGGTGGATGTTTCAGCACAACGGCGGTGTCGGCGGATTCGAAAAGATGGCCCGCGAGCTGCGCATGGATGTGGACCCGGAGCTCTACCCATTCATCGTGGGGAACACCGATTCAGAGACCTGCTTCTACCTGGCCCTCACCTACGGCCTTGCCAGCGATCCAGTGGGCGCAATGATGAAGCTCAACGACCGAATAGAGAAGGCCCGCGCCGACAACAACGTAACCGCTCCTTTCACTGCCTGTATGGCGGCTTCGAACGGCGATGTCCTGGTCACAATGCGGGTTTCGAGCCGGGAGAACTTGGGATCGAGTCCGGTGGATGAGTCTCCCTCGCTCTACCATGCCCACGGAGCCGCAAAGGTCCGGATGGCTGATGGGACCGAGGAGTATCTCCCTGAGGACACACAACTTGTCTGCTCCGAACCGCTTGAGTTGGACTTCAGTGACCACGAGTGGGTTCCGGTGGAGGACCGCACGATCTCGCTGTTCCAGACCGGTAAGGAACCCCAGCACACAAGCATCCCGGTCAACTAGCGACCAGATCGAATGATCAGGCCCCATTCGGACCGATGAGCTCGCGTTTGCTTCGATCGTTACCAAAATGTCGTTGGGTAGAGGCCAAAACCTGAGGCCTCGACGAGCAAACGCGCGCCGACACCCCAGGTTTGCGCCAAACCTCTTCTAGAAATGCAAAAGAGACCGCCCCATAACAGGACAGCCCCTTTTGGCTTAAGAGTTTTGCCACGCTCGGCCCGAGCAGCGGCAGAAAACTACTTCAGGGTGACGGTACCGCCAGCGGCCTCAATGTCAGCCTTTGCCTTCTCGGCGTCTTCCTTCTTGGCACCCTCAAGGATGGTGGACGGAGCGCCGTCAACCTTCTCCTTGGCTTCCTTCAGGCCAAGACCGGTCAGGGCGCGAACGGCCTTGATGACGGCGATCTTCTCAGAACCGAAGGAGTCAAGAACAACGTCAAACTCGCTCTTCTCTTCCTCTTCCTCGGCGGCGCCACCGGCTGCCGGAGCAGCAACAGCAACGGCTGCCGGAGCGGCAGCGGTAACGTCGAACTCTTCCTCGAACATCTTCACGAAGTCGGAGAGCTCGATCAGAGTCATTTCCTTGAACTGTGCAATCAGTTCCTCATTGGTCAGCTTCGCCATGATTATTCCTCCCAGAAACGAAAACTATTTTGAACTTTGTTGAGAGCTCGCCCGACTTAGGCGGCTTCCTGCTTTTCACGCAGGGCATCAACCGTGCGTACCAGCTTTGAGGGCAGAGCGTTGAATGCGTAAGCTGCCTGCGAGATCTTACCCTTCATGGCGCCTGCGGCCTTAGCCAACAGAACGTCGCGGGACTCAAGATCAGCAAGCTTCTTTACTGCCTCGTTGGATAGGGCAACTCCGTCCATGGCACCAGACTTCAGCACCAGTGCGGGGTTAGCCTTCGCGTAGTCGCGGAGGACCTTCGCAGCCTCAACCGGCTCACCGCTAATGAAAGCGACAGCCGTAGGACCCGAAAGATCTTCCTCAAGGAAATCAAGACCGACGTTCTTCGCCGCGATTGACGCAAGAGTGTTCTTGACGACCTTGTACTCGACGTCTCCGCCAAGTCCGCGACGCAGCTCCTTCAGCTGACCTACGGTCAGTCCGCGGTATTCGGTTAGAACCACCGCACCTGAATCACGGAACTTGTCGCTCAGTTCTTCAATAACTACTGCTTTGTCCATCTTCGCCATCTTCCACCTCCTGACGATTTCGATAACTACTTCGGACAACGAAGTCCCGCAAGCGGAACCTCTAAACAAAAAACCCGGCACGCAGACGCATACCGGGAAACTGGGAGAACCCATATTCTCTATACACACCTGCATCGGTGACTTCGACCAGTGGTGATTGCTCACCGCCAGGTACCGATGGTCTTTGGCTCCGTTTAGCTTAACAGCCGGCCGGCGCCCCAGCCGACCCAATTCCCGGTGAACCTGCCCACAGCCGCGCTTCGCCCTGTAGTTTGGTTTCAGTTGTACGAGGGAAACCCAGCTCAAGGAGGAACCGTGGGGAAGAAAAAGGACGAGGTCGTCGAGGTTGATTACGAGGCGATAGCCGCCCCCACCCTGGTGCCTCCCGGGTCTCACATCACCGACCTGCAGAAGGAGTACAACCCGGCCCGTCTGCCCAGGAAGCTCGACAAAGCGAGGGGAAAGGGTGCGCTCAAGGTTGCGAAGGCCGAACTGGCCGACCTGCAGGACAGGTTTTATGCGGATGGTGACCGCTCGCTCCTCGTGATCCTTCAAGGGATGGACGCCGCGGGGAAAGACGGCACGATCAAGCACGTGCTGCAGGGAGTGAATCCGCAGGGGATTGACGTGCATTCGTTCAAGTCTCCCTCGTCCCTCGAACGGTCGCACGACTACCTGTGGCGGCACGAGATCGCGACTCCGGTACTGGGAAAGATCGCGATCTTCAACCGCTCGCAGTATGAGAATGTGCTGGTCACCAAAGTGCACCCGGAGTATCTGTGGCCGAAGACCTCCGTGCCAGTGCCGGACGATATTTGGGCGCAGCGCTACCAGGAGATCAACGACTGGGAGCGGCGCCTCACCAACCAGGGAACGGTGATCGTCAAGCTGTTCCTCAACCTCTCGAAGGAAGAGCAAGCGCGGCGCTTCCTGTCGAGGGTGGACGAGGAGGACAAGAACTGGAAGGTTTCCCCCTCTGACATGGCCGAACGCGCGTACTGGGACGACTACTTGCAGGCGTTCACGGACATGCTCAACAACACCTCGACCGAGTACGCGCCGTGGCACGTGCTGCCTGCGGACCACAAGTGGTTCCTGCGACTGTCAACCATCGCGGTTATCTTGGAGGCAATGCGCCAGATAGACCCGCAATACCCGGAGGTATCGGACGAGGTGAAGCAGAACTTGGAGGAGATGCGGGCGGCGCTGAAGGCGGAACTCTAGCGTGCCCTAAAGCGGACGAACGCGCGTAGTTCCTCGTTCGGAACATCTCGAATCTCCTTGAAGCCGAGGGATTCGTAAAAGGCGCGTTGGGCCGGGTCATTGTCGGTGAGAAGAACTTGCTGGCGGACGTGCTCGTAAGGGAGGAATGCTTCCCGGATCAGCCAGGCACCGATGCCGCTTCGCTGCCAATCAGGGTGGACCAAAATGTCCTGCAGATAGGCGATGGTCTGCCCGTCGCCGACAACGCGAGCGAGGCCGACAAGTTGCCCCTCCCTCGAGTGCGCAGTGACGACCCGGAGAGAACCCTTGACTCCCGCCATGAGACGCTCGGGATGCTCGGTGTATGCACTCCATCCAACCGCCTCGTAGAGCTTCACCAACTCGCCTATGGACGGAACTTTGCCTGCGGTGACAAGAACTTCAGCCATGGCTGACTCCTAACCTGATCGCTGGGCCCGGCGCTAGCTCTGAGCCTAGTCGGCAACTCTCTGTTCGGGATAGAGCTCATCCGCGGCGGCGGTTTTCTGAGAGCGACTAACGTAGTGGCATGACGACGCAGATTTGGACCAATGTCCGCTCCGAGTCACTGGAGATGCAGACGACCCTTACGGTGGTGACGCCGGAGGGAGACACGGAAAACCCTGTCGCGTGGCCCTCCGCGGAACCAGGGCTACTGGTTTTACTTCATGGCCTTACCGGCAACAGTGCGCAATGGCCGGTGAGGGCTGACTTGCAGCCGGTCGCGGACCGATTCAACCTGGTGATCGTCATGCCCGAGGGCCAGCGGTCGTTCTGGATCAATCAGTCCTTTGGTCTGCGTTACGGGGACTGGGTGGGAACCGAGCTCCCAGACCTGATGCGGCGGACGCTACGAATCTCGAGGTCTCGGGATGACACCCTGGTGGGTGGCCTCTCAATGGGAGGATATGGCGCATTCCGGGCGGCCTTCGATCATCCGGAGGTGTATAGCGCGGCGTTCTCGCTGTCAGGGTGCCTTGACGTCGCGGAAGAGGGATGGTGCGAACGTCACCAAGAGCTCTACCTGGGAGGTTTTGGCAACTCTGAGCACCCGCGACCAGAGGATGACCTCATCGCCAGGCTCCAGGAAATGCCGGTGGTGCGGAACAATCAGCGACCACACGGCGCTGGCACCGACGCCCACGCTGGGCAAATCAACCAGATGCAACCCCCAAACAATGCCGGGCCTGCACGAACTGGCGCCGACCCGATCCCGCCGACGGGTACACCTTCGAACGGAACGGGTGCGGACACCCCGTCCTCGTCGACGCAGGGACTGTCTCGAACGAAGCTTTTTGCTTCGTGTGGCACCGAAGATGCGCTGCTTGATCAAAGTCGGCTGTTTGCGGAAGCCGCTGGGGCAGCCGGGGTTGAACTTGAGTACCAGGAGGGAGCGGGCGACCACGACTTTGTGTTCTGGAGCCACTGGCTTCCAATAGCCCTGGACCATCTGATTCCCCGCTGAGACAGTTGGCCGCCACACCCGGCAACACTTCCCCTTCGGAATTTCTCTCAACAACATCCTCTTGTTGCACGTAGTACGGCAGACGTAGTATGTTTGTCGTATTAGCCGGGCGGTGGCCATCGCGGCGGGCGCCGCAAGTCGGAGCCAGAAGCTAAATGACACCGGTACCTGGACCGACATAGACGACCAGACCGGTGCTAGCACGGTCAACGTGGCGGGTTCGACCTCACGTATTAGGCGGAGGAGGGATTTTGGTTAGCGCAGACGCCATCCGTGGCTACATCGACATCATGATTCTCTCGATGTTGCGCGAGGGACCCTCGTACGCATACGCCATGGCGAAACAGATTTCGCGTGAGGCCGAGGGATCCTATGCGATCAAACAGACCACGCTCTACTCTGCGCTCAAGCGACTCGAAAGTACCGGTCACGCGGGGTCCTTCCCGGGTCAATCCGAGTCGGGCAAGCCACGCACCTACTACCAACTTACCGACGCTGGCAGCCAACTACTGGCCGCGAAATGCGAGGAATGGGAGCAAACCAAAATCCTCGTTGACCGCTTCGTGAAAGGAGTCCTCTGATGGAAATCCTCGACAACTACCTGGACACAATGTTCTCCCGGTACCCACTTACCCCAAAGACCGAAGAGGCCAAACGGGAACTACGCGCCATGATGGACGACGCATACAACGGTGCACTCGCGGCAGGGCACTCCCCGAACGAGGCGCTCGGTCAGGCCATCTCTGAGTTCGGCAACATCGATGAGATTGCACCGCTCCTGGGTCTCGAATCGACTCGACCGGCTACGGGAGTGAGCGGGACTTTCCCAGCGGTTGCACCTCGCACGCTTGGTGCAGAGGACGCACTGACGACACCGGACCGCCGCCCGATTTCAACTGCTCAGGCTAAGAACTACGCCGAGGTAATGGAACGAACCCGTTGGATGTTTGGAATCGCGGTGGCATTGCTGGTTGTTTCCCCCGCCGCTCTAATTGGGTTCGCGGTCGCATTCCCGGATGACCAGAGCGCGAGATACGCCGTCGGACTGATCATCGGGTTCACAGTTTTGCTACCGCTGGTCGGGGTTGGGGTCGGACTGCTTGTATGGCGCGGGCAGCAGCTCGCTCCTTTCCGCCGGATCACCGAGCATATCGACGCATGTACACCTGAAGTGGAAGCATTTGCGACGGGACTGAACCAAGAGCATTCATTTGCGAGGACCCGCAACCTCATCATCGCTATAGGGCTCTGGATTCTCTCAGCGCTCCCCGTGATCTCGGCCGGAGTCTTCACCAGCGGCTGGGAGCAAGAAGTAGCGGACCCGTTGCTGGCAATTGGAGTTGTGACGACGCTGGTGCTGGTGGCAGCAGGTTTGCTGGTCTTCTTACCGAGTGATTGGGCGCATGCCACGGCGACGAACCTGCTTCAGACCTCCCCAAACACGACTCTGGGGGAATATGCGGAGTCGGACGTCGACCGCTATCCGACATGGATTCGGGCGGTGATGGCAGGGTATTGGCCGTTCATGGCGGTGATCTACCTGGCTTGGAGTTTACTCACGTGGGGCTGGTGGTACACGTGGATCATCTGGCCAATTGCCGGAGTCGTCTTCGCAACCTTTGCGGCAGTCGTCGGAGCAATCCACCCTCCGAAAAAGCCAGGCACCTAAGGAACGGGCCACCGTTGCCACCTACGCGGCAGTCGTCGGAATAATCCACTCACAGAAGAGATGACCAAGGGTTGGGACGAGGGATGCGCTACAGAGTGGCCAAGCCGAGCCTGCCCTCCTCCGACTTGCGCTACAAAGTGGCAGTTGTCGGAATAATCCACTCACAGAAGAGACAACCAGGAGCTTGGACGAGGGATACGCTACAAAGTGGCCAAGCCAACCCTGCCCTCCTCCGACTTGCGCTACAAAGTGGCACGAAATCGACCAGAATCGCTGTTTTTTGAGACGTAATCTGGCCACTCTGTAACGAACTCGCAAACCGAACAAGAAGCTCGTGGCCACTCTGTAACGAACTCGCAGACCGAACAGGAAGCTCGCGGCCACTCTGTCGCTCTTGTACCATTACGTCGCTCTTGTGATGGGGAGATCGCGACACTGGTGTTGCTAGGACTCAATCATCCTTTTTCGGCTTGTATTTCGCTGTCTTCAGAATCCCATAGCTCATTAGGCTCAGGGCCAGACCCAAGAGTGCTACTCCGAGAATCCACAGGAAAACCTCGAACGAATGAGGGCTTTCGGGCTCCTGCCGGAACCAGGAAAGAACGTCCGAAAATGCGACGTTTCGCGCAAGGAGCATCTTGGTAACCAGACCAACTACAAGCGCGGACAGCCCGAGGAAAACGAAGCCTACGTAGTTCTCCCGCCAGATATCTGGACGGCACCCTTCAAGCTTCGACCCCTTTTGCAGAACGTCGGAATCAATAAAGACCATCGCTGGGAAGACAACAACCAGCACCGTAAATAGCCCCGTGACCGCGCCGAAGAAGTATGACAGGAACGGGATGATCGCTAACTGGAAAAGCAGGCCGTCACTCCAGAACTCCAACCGGTATGAGTTCAAGTCCACGAACCCTCGAATCGGCGGAGTCAGGTAAAGAAGCACCGCAACCAGCGCATTGGCCAGTACAAGGGGGATCTGCACCAACATCGACGCAGCGATTCCTCGGGCAACCAACTTGTCGGTAGTAGCCGGACGGTCAAAGACGATGGAGACAACCCACCATGCGGTCATGAGGCAACATGCGAGGACCGGCGCATAGCCAAAGGACCGCGCTCCATCGACGTCGCGAATCGCATCCAGGCTTCCGAGAGTTGCCAGAACCAGAAGGACGATTGGGACAAGTAATGCGGGCCACCGATAGGCTTCGAGGGCCTCTCTCAGGACAGATGGCTTCGATGCTTTCATCCTTGCTCCCTCGGATACCCATTCAGCCATGGCCCAATCATAGAAACGCTTCACCCCCGCTGGCTTCCGCCAACGGGGGTGAGCGCTTTGCTTCAGTCAGTCAGGTTGAGGACTACTCAGCCTGCTGAGGCTTTCGAGCCTAGGCCTCTTCCTCAGCCACCAGGTCGCGAACCTTCGCCGGGTCAACCGGAATACCGGGGCCCATTGTGGTGGAAACATTGGCCTTCAGGATGTAACGACCCTTCGAGCTTGACGGGCGCAGGCGGAGGACTTCCTCAATCAGCGCCGCATAGTTCTCGGTCAGAGCCTTCACACTGAAGTCCGTGTTGCCCAGAACAACGTGAACGTTGCTGTGCTTGTCAACGCGGAACTCGATGCGACCACCCTTGATGTCCGTGACAGCCTTCGCAACATCCATGGTGACTGTGCCGGTCTTCGGGTTAGGCATTAGGCCACGGGGACCAAGGACGCGGCCCAGACGACCGACCTTGCCCATCATGTCCGGGGTTGCCACCGCGACGTCAAAATCGGTGAAGCCCTTCGAGACCTCATCGATTAGCTCGTCGCCACCGACGATGTCGGCGCCAGCTTCTTCAGCCTGCTGTGCCTTGTCACCCACGGCGAAGACCAGGACCCGTGCAGTCTTGCCTGTGCCGTTGGGGAGGGAAACGGTACCGCGAACCATCTGGTCGGCCTTACGAGGGTCAACACCGAGACGGAACGCACCTTCAACAGTTGAAGGGAATGAGGTTATGGAAGTCTCCTTAGCGAGCTTCATAGCCTCAGCGGGGGTGTACAGGACACCGGGCACGATTTTTTCGGCCGCTGCCTGATACTTCTTTGAGCGCTTTGCCATCTGCTATCTCCTTGCAGTTGTGGTCTATGGGCTGCGCAGCCCTGCCACAGATAAAAATGTTTGCGTGTCTGGGACTAGCCCTGGACCGTGATTCCCATCGAGCGGGCAGTTCCTGCGATGATCTTCGCCGCGGCGTCGATATCGTTTGCGTTCAGGTCAGCCATCTTGGTTTCCGCGATCTCACGAACCTGAGCATCAGTCAGCGAGCCAACCTTGTCGGTGTGAGGAACGGACGAGCCCTTCGCAACGCCTGCGGCTTTCTTGATCATCTCTGATGCCGGAGGGGTCTTGGTGATGAAGTCGAACGAGCGATCCTCATAAACCGTGATCTCAACGGGGACGATGCTGCCGCGCTGCGACTCGGTGGCCGCGTTGTACGCCTTGCAGAACTCCATGATGTTGACGCCATGCTGGCCAAGTGCCGGGCCTACTGGCGGGGCGGGGTTGGCCTGACCGGCGGCAATCTGGAGCTTGATCAGTCCAGTTACCTTTTTCTTCGGTGCCATGTATACGGGTCCTTCTTAGTGTTTCGATTAGTGATCCCAGAACTGGGGCCACTGGTTTCGCGGCAGCCTAACTCTTTCCTCGTCCGAGGAAATTCGCCCGGGCAAACGGGCACGCAAGTCCGCGCAACGAGCAATCTTACCGCCCCGAAGAGGGGCTCGATGACCGTCGTGCCTAACCTCACCTACTACGAGGTCATCTTCCTTACCTGTTCGAAGCCGAGCTCCATTGGAGTCTCACGTTCGAAGATGGTGACAAGGACCTTGAGCTTCTGGGTCTCGGCCATGATCTCGGAAATCTCAGCGGTCATATCCTCGAACGGGCCGTCCGTGACGATAACAACTTCACCCACCTCGAAGTCCACGACCGGCTGAACCTTCTTGGCCTTCGCAGCCTTGACCTCTTGGCCGACCAGAAGGCCGGGAGCGAGCATGTCCACAACCTCGTCCACCTTCAGCGGCACCGGGTTGTACTGGTCACCAACGAAGCCGGTGACTGCGGGAGTCTCTTTGACGACGCGCCAAAGCTCACCGTCCATCTCCTCGTCAAATCCGGTTCCGCGCATCTGCACCAGGCAGTATCCAGGAAAACGCACGCGCATAACCTTCTTGCGCACGGTGTTACGGATCTCAGTGACCTCTTCGAGGGGAACCTCGACACGCGGGATCATTCGGCTCATGCCCAGGTTGTCGATGCGCTGCAGAAGGTTAGAGCGAACCTTGCGCTCGTGGCCCGAGTAAGTGTGGATGACGTACCACTCACCGCCATCCTCAATTAGCTCTTGGCGCAGGGCCTCAACGGGATCGATCCCCTCGGCTTCTTCCGCGTATTCCTCGGCTGCCTCAGCCTCAAGTTCTTCCTCGGCTTCTTCGAGGACCTCGTCCGCGATCTCCATCACGGAGGCCTCAAGCTGAGCCCCGTCGATCTCTTCCTGAAGCTCCTCAAGATCTTCGACGACGGCCTCGGCCGCGCCCTCTACTTCAAGTTCGTCTTCCATAAGTTCTTCCTCTAAGCGGCCTGCTTGCAGACTGAAAAGAAACCCGCCTAGCAGTTTCCTGCCGGCGGGTTATTGGGTCAGCCAAATACTAACTTAGAAATCTCACCAAACGCCAGATCAATGACGCCTGTGAAAACCATCATCGCGGCGACGAAGAAGATCACGACCCAGAAGTAGGTCCAAAGTTCCTCTTTTGAGGGGTAGTGAACCTTCTTCAGCTCACCAATGACCTCTTTGATGAAGATGACGATCCGCTGGAAAATGTTCGGACGCTTGTCGCCTTCCGCATCATCACGGCGACGTGTCGCCTCGCTCTTCGTCCGGTCCTTGCGACCTACCTGCGCGTTCGAGGGCAGCTCAGGTAGGGCGTCATCCCCGCCTGGAAGGCTGGTCGTTTGGCTCACGCTGGCTCCGTTCGATTACTGCAACACTCCTGAGTTCAGACTACCTTCACCCGCCAAAGCCGGACCAGAATGTAGTCGAACTGGCAGGGCAGGCGAGACTCGAACTCGCAACCGCCGGTTTTGGAGACCGGTGCGCTACCAATTGCGCCACTGCCCTATCCACGTCCGCACCCCACGTAAGGGCACAAGAACGCTTTGACGATTGTAGTTTGGGTGATCTGTTCCTGTCCAACGAACGCGTCCGATCTCACCGTCCCATTTTTCTGACCCACCCCTGCATAGCATCCCCGAACTCTGGCAGTCTTTGGTTGTGAGTAAATCCTTGAACCATCGCGCATCAGCGCGTCTGAGCGCCATCGCGCCATCTGCAACCCTCGCCGTCGACGCCAAGAGCAAGGCCATGAAGGCGGCCGGTGAACCTGTAATCAACTTCGCACCGGGTGAACCAGATTTCCCGACTCCTGACCATATTGTTCAGGCTGCGCTCCAGGCCGTCACAGACCCGGCCAGCCACAAGTACACGCCGGCCTCCGGACTCCCAGCCCTGCGCCAGGCGATCGCAGACCGAGTTGGCGTGTTTGGCGATGCTCCTCTTTCTCCCGCTGACGTGATCGTCACTAACGGCGGCAAGCAGGCCGTCTTCCAGGCCTGCGCGGCCATCATCAATGACGGGGACGAGGTGCTGCTCCCTGCCCCATATTGGACCACCTACCCTGAGACGATCCAGTTGGCCGGCGGTGTGACCGTTCCTGTGGAGACCAGCTACCAGACCGATTACAAGGTGACGGTAGACCAGCTTGAGGCGGCGCGTACCGACAAGACCATCGCGATGATTCTCTGTTCCCCATCAAACCCAACGGGCAGCGTCTACACGCCCGAGGAGATCCGCGCGATTGGCGAATGGGCCCTCGAAAACGGCGTCTGGATCATCTCGGATGAGATCTACGACCAACTCACTTACGATGGCGCGGTCGCCGAGCCGATCTGGCGCGTCGTACCAGAGGTCGCTAACCAGACCATCGTCGTCAACGGTGTCGCCAAGTCCTACTCGATGACCGGGTGGCGGGTCGGCTGGATGTTCGGCCCCTCCGATGTCATCAAAGCCGCGAACGCGTTCCAGTCGCATCTGTCCTCGAACGTCAACAACATCGCACAGAAGGCTGCAATTGCTGCGCTAACTGGCCCGCAGGAGCCTGTCGAGGAAATGCGGAAGGCGTTTGATCGACGCCGTGGCTTGATCGTTGAACTCCTGAAAGGGGTCGACGGCTTCGAGGTCCCAACCCCAACCGGCGCGTTCTACGTGTACCCATATATCGGTCGCGTACTGGGCAAGACCATTGGTGGGGTGAAGGTGGAGTCCTCTTCGGACCTGGCGAGCGTGATCCTCGACCAGGCCCAGGTGGCGGTTGTTCCCGGCGAAGCGTTCGGAACCCCGGGTTACCTGCGTCTCTCGTACGCAGTGTCAGACGAGGACATCACCGAGGGCATCGGCCGCATCAAGGAGCTCTTGGCAACAGCGGAGTAGTTTTTTGCGGGGTGGGCGTCGGAACGTCTGCGGGGGAGAGCTCCGACCGTCCTATATCCCGAAAGTGGGACAATGGTTGACATGGAACTTCAGTCTTCTCTCATCGAGTCCAACCAGCCCCGTGGCAGCGTGCTAGTTGCGCACGGCTTCGCGGAGCACCACGGTCGCTATGCTTCTCTCAAGCAGGCGCTGAACGAGGCCGGCTACGACGTCTGGTTCCGTGACTTCATGGGCCATGGAACCTCGGCCGGGGCGCGTGCGACGGTCGACGTGGGCGCCCTCATCGCCGAACACCTCGAAGCCCGAAAAGAACTGAACCGCGTCACCCGAACCGAGAAGAACTACCTGTTTGGGCACTCCATGGGTGGACTAATCACCCTCGCCTCCATACTGCTCGATCCGCACCACATCGACGCAGTCGCCGTGACCGGGCCGGCCCTGCGTCCCCTACCCAAAGTCGGGCTCAGCGCCGCAAAGTTCGGTCAGAGGATTGGGCGGGTCTTCCCATCCCTCAAGTCCGTCTCCCTTGATGACACGGCCATCTCCAGAGACCCGGACGTAGTCGAGGCCTACCGGAACGACCCCCTGGTCTACCACGGCAAGGTCCCGCTACTTACGGGCTCATCTATGGTGATCCAGGGTGACCACGTCATCAAAAATGCCCGGGTACTGTGTGTCCCCACCCTGATCATGCACGGAGCCGCGGACGGTCTGGCCGAGGCCCAGGGATCCGTCGAATTTGCCGAGGCCGCACCGGAGGACATAGTGACTATTGAGATTGTCGAAGACGCGTTCCATGAACTCCTCAACGAGCCCGATCACGCTGAGTACGAGTCCACGATCTCCACCTGGTACAACCAGCACTAGATGCAGGAAAACCAGGTGATCCCGGACAATCACGCAGGGCCACGTGACCTCACCACGCTTCCCAAGGCCCATTTGCATCTGCATTTCACGGGTTCGATGCGTCCCTCGACCATGTTTGAACTGGCCCGTGAACAGGGAGTTCGCCTCCCACCGCACCTCCACGAGCACGACCCACTTTCCGTTCCCGCCGATGCGCGGGGCTGGTTCCGCTTCCAACGTTCTTACGACTCCGCCCGCCACCTGGTCCGTTCCGAACAGACCATGCGCCGCGTGGTTCGCGAGGCGATCGAGGACGAGGCGGCCGAGGGCTCCGTTCGCCTAGAGATCCAGGTCGACCCGACCAGCTATGCCCCGTGGGTCGGCGGCCTCACCCCCACGCTCGAAATAGTCTTGGATGAGTCGAAGAAAGCCTCCTCCGCGAACGGGGTGGACGTCGGCGTCATAGTCGCCGCTTCCCGAACTCGTCATCCCCTGGACGCGCGAACCTTGGCTCGACTCGCTGCGCAGTATGCGGGGGACGGACCCGGCGAGGTGATCGGCTTCGGGCTGTCGAACGACGAGCGTGTCGGCGTTACCTCCGAGTTCTCTAGTGCCTTCCAAATCGCCCGACGAGCCGGCCTCGCTTCGCTTCCCCACGGAGGCGAACTTCTGGGGCCTAACTCTGTTCGCGACGTCGTCAGTCACCTGGCCCCGACCCGCCTGGGCCACGGGATTCGCGCGGTAGAGGACCCCGAACTGCTTCACCGCCTCATCGACGACGGGATCAGTTTCGAAATCTGTCCGACATCCAATGTGCAACTCGGTGTTTTCTCCGACGCTTCCCAGTTCCCGCTGCGGCAGATGGTCGAAGCTGGAGCCACCGTCGCTCTCGCAGCTGACGATCCGCTTTTGTTCCGCTCTCGGCTACTCGACCAGTATGAGTTAGCGCGGGCGGCTCACGGATTCTCGGATGAAGAGCTGGCCCAGCTGGCTCGTTCCAGCATCACAGCTTCTCTCGCCTCGCCCACCCAGAAACGCGAATGGAACGGACAGGTTGACGCATGGTTGGCAAACTGACCTCGGAACCACGCCGATTTCATCGCCTGATAGGACCGGACGCGGAATCTGTTTTTGAGGAGCCGCGCCATCTCTGGTTGGCGCTTCGCGACTGGCAATTGGGTTGGCGGACCCAGATCGGGATCAGTATCGACAGGTCCCTCAAACGATCCTCGGTCGAGGACTTCCTGGGTGAACGCGCGAACACCGCAAGCCCAGTTGCGATCCTGCTTCCCGGCGCGTGGGAACGCTGGGAAGTCCTGAAGCCATGGGCAAGGGCCCTTCTGGAGGCTGGATTTGACGTGCGGCTACTTCCCGAGTTCGACATGCAGGAGGGAACCCTGCGAGAACTGGGTGACAGGCTCTCCGACTACCTGGAGTCGAACGACCTTGAGGATGTAGTAATCGTTGCTCACTCAAAAGGCGGTCTGGTCGGAAAAGTCGCCCTGACAGGGGACCAGGGATGGCGAATCCGCAGAATAATCTCGTGTGGCACTCCCTACCAGGGTGCGCCAATCGCGCACCTCTCCCCCGCCCGATTGAACATGCGTTCGCTGGTCCCCTGGAATGAGGAGATCGTGGAACTGGCTAAGAAGAGCGAGGAGAATTCAAGGATTATCGCGATTCGAGCTGCATGGGATCAGAATGTGCCCTCAAGTCTGGACCTTCCGGGTGCCAGGATCGTCACCGTTCCGGTGACGGGCCATAACCGGCTACTCATCGCACCAAAGGCCGCCCGCGCAATTGTGGAGTACGCACTTGATGCGCGCGGCGACCAAGAAGACGACTCAGACCAGAGCGTCACGAGGATGATCGAGGATTCTCGTCCCACAAAGTAGTCGCCAGCAACGAAGCGGGTGCCAAGCTCGCAACTTGACACTATGTCGCCCGATACTATGTCGCGCCGATCGCCACCAGCGGTGCCATCAGGATGATTGCGACCCCAACCCCGACATAGACCACGACATCAGACCACTTGGAGCGGCTGGCGAACCACGGTTGGCCGGACCAAACCCCTCGCGCCACACCCAGTAGGGCAATGCCAGCACCCATGGTAATGGCCGCACGATATGGACTGCTCGTCAGAGCGAAGATCAGCACAAAAAGCAGAACCAACGCGCACCCAATAGCCGTCAATATGCCAAAGATTCTGGCGCTGCGAACCGAGGGCGCTCTCTTGCCACGTGGTCTCGCCACGGGGGTGTATGAGGCGGCGTGCTGGGGGTCGGTCATGACTCCATTCTCCACCTTTGAATGATCTGCTTGATGAGGCGAACGGTTTCGCCCTGGGCCAACACGTAGCTCGCCGCCGCCACCAACCCGAAAACCAGCGTCGTCATGGGCCACGCGATTGGCGTCGGACCAAGACGAACCATGAGCTCGCTGCCCAACGCGCCGGTTGAAAGCGCGAACCAGGCTCCGATCAGGGCTGAGAATCCCAGCAGAGCCGAAACCGCCTCCAGCGCGATGTATCGGATGTCGGACTGCTTGAGCCACCTGCCGCACCCGGCCCCCACGCCAGTGGCGATGAATATCAGCAGAAGCACGATCCAGCTTCCGGGTGACGTAGTGGGAACGACCTGAGTGATCGGGAACGCGGGGAGGGCGCCCGAAGCAACCGAAGTCGGACTTGAGACCTCGCCCCCCGCGAGGGTGAAGCCTGGGGTGGCAAGCCACGCTACCGCCCACCCAGCAAGAACCAGCAGGTACGTCGCCTGCGCAATCCAGAGCAGGAAGGCGGAGAACCCAGAAGCTCCAACAGCTTCCGATACCTGACTCACGGCACCCCAGGACACAAAGAGGCTAACGATGACGGCGGTAACCCCGATAGTCACGGCGATGCCGAACCAAATCAGCGCCATTCGTAGCCCCGTCCAGAGCCACGACACCCGAGTGATCCACTCGGGCCATTGATCGGTCTGTGCGATGACGGCCCAGGTCGAGGCAACAAGCGCCACACAGGTGGCTCCGATCAGCACGGCACCGGTCGAAGCAGTTCCCGGCGATGCCAAGAGAATGATCACTGAAGTGAGTGCATAGGACGGAACCACATACCACTGCGATGATGCCTGGTTGTCCTTCCCGGAGAGCATCAGGCCCCGTAGGATCAGGATCTCGGTGGCGGTCCAGAGCAGGGGGATAAGACTAATCGGCAATCCACCGATGGACATTGGGGCACCGAGTGATAGCGCCCAATAGTTCGTTCCGATCGAAGCGGCTGCAGAAATGTCGACCTCTTGGAACCAGGGGTTGGAGCCCTCGGTCAACAGACCAAAGATACCGAGAAGCGCTGGGACCGCCCACGAGAGCAGGGCGCCCTCGACTCCAGAAAGAGCCGCACGGATCCAGCCTTTCGGCATCCGCACAGTGATCGTTCTGCGGCCATCACCGATTGGCTGACGAAGACGGTATTCCCGCTCCGGCTCAGCCGCTTCCAGGCCCGTCTGATCTAGATCGGGCCCGCCCGATCCCTCACTCACTCAGCGGCCTTCAACCTCGCATAGGCCTGGCGAGCCAACTCCGCAGTCTGACTCGGGGTTTCACCAACTAAAACTCCGACTGCCTCAAGTGCCTCTTTCTTGGCTTGGGCCGTACCAACGGAACCTGAAACGATGGCTCCGGCATGGCCCATTGTCTTGCCCTCCGGCGCGGTGAAGCCTGCGACGTAGCCGATGACCGGCTTGGAGACGTTCGCGGCGATGTAGTCGGCCGCGCGTTCCTCCGCGTCACCACCGATCTCGCCGATCATGACAATCACGTCGGTGTCTGGGTCAGCCTCAAACGCGGCAAGCGCGTCGATGTGGGTGGTACCAACGACCGGGTCACCGCCAATGCCGACGCAAGTTGAGAATCCGATGTCGTTCAGTTCGTACATCATCTGGTAGGTCAGGGTCCCCGACTTCGATACCAAACCGATGCGGCCCGGGCCGGTTATGTCTGCCGGAGTGATCCCGACGTTTGACTTGCCAGGACTGATAATGCCCGGACAGTTCGGACCGATCAGTCGAACGCTCTTCTTCCGAGCGTGATGAACAAAAGCGACAGAGTCGGCCACCGGGATCCCCTCCGTGATGACCACAACCAGATCAAGGTCCGCGTCAATGGCCTCAATAACCGCGCTCTTTGCGAACGCTGGCGGGACAAACACGACCGACACCGTTGCACCGGTCTGCTCTTTGGCCTCAGCAACCGTGCCGAACACCGGAACCTCAACCGGTCCGGCGATCACCAGTCCAGCATCGCCCCTTGGCCCATAGGGTTCGACGTTGAACTCAACGCTGGTGCCTGCCTTGCGCGGGTTAACTCCACCGACAACGTTGGTTCCTGCGGCCAGCATGCGGTTCGTGTGCTTCATGCCCTCAGACCCGGTCATGCCTTGCACGATGACGCGATCAGATTCGGTTAGGAAAATAGCCATTTACTTGTCCCTCACTTCGCGGCGGCCAGTTCCGCGGCGACCGCGGCGGCTTCATCCATCGTCTCGACCATGGTGACCAGCGGGTTTGCCGCGTCTTTAAGAATCTTGCGTCCCTCTTCAACCCGGTTCCCATCCAAGCGAACCACAATCGGCTTGTTTGCACTGTCGCCAAGAATCCCCAACGCATCAACCACGCCTTGCGCCACCTGATCGCATGCGGTGATCCCACCGAAGACGTTCACGAAGCAGGACTTGACCTGATCATCACCAAGGATGACATCCAAGCCTTTCGCCATGACCTCCGCTGAGGCACCACCGCCAATGTCCAGGAAGTTCGCTGGCTTCA
Source organism: Scrofimicrobium sp. (assembly GCA_049291975.1). Lineage (GTDB taxonomy): Bacteria > Actinomycetota > Actinomycetes > Actinomycetales > Actinomycetaceae > Scrofimicrobium. The sequence continues at coordinate 31,570 of JBATQJ010000074.1, read as the reverse complement.
CACCGAGCGGAGCTCCAGCCCTCGCGACCACGTCAAGCGTTGACATGACCAGTCCGGCACCATTACCGATGATCCCGACTTCTCCCTCCAGCCGAACATAGTTCAGTCCGGCCTGCTGTGCCTTCACCTCACGCTCGTCACCACTTCTGTGGTCCGCGAGTCCCTCGTGATCGGGGTGACGGAAGGTGGCGTTGTCATCAAGGGTGATCTTGCCGTCCAGGGCGATGATCTGGCCGTCTTCTGTCCGGATCAACGGATTCACTTCGACGAGGGTAGCGTCCTGCAGCTTGTAAACACCCCACAGGGATTTGAGGACCGGGACGATCGGCTCTGCTTCCTCAGCGTTGAAACCTGCCTTCTTCAGGATGTCACGGGCGACCGAGTCGTTGATCCCAACCTCAGGATCGAGGGCAACCCTGGCCAGCGCCTCAGGCCTCTCCTTTGCCAGGGTTTCGATGTCCATACCGCCCTCTTTCGAGCAGAGCGCAATATTCTGGCGGTTTGCTCGGTCCAAGAGGATGGAAAAGTAGTACTCCTCGGCGATATCCGCCCCTGGTACCACCAGGACCGAATAGGTCTTATGTCCCCGGATATCCATTCCGAGGATGTTCTTCGCGTGTGTCTCAGCTTCGTCCGCGCTCCACGCCAGTTTGACCCCACCGGCTTTGCCGCGTCCACCAATCTTGACCTGGGCCTTCACGACTACGGGATACTCGCCGAGTTCTTCGGCCGCAGCTCGCGCCTCCTCGGGGGTCGTTGCGACGATGCCCTGGATGATCGGCACGCCTCCGGCCTCAAATAGGTCTTTAGCCTGGTATTCGTATAGGTCCACTCCGTTGTTCCCTTCTGTCCAGGTTCGACTTTTCGATTATGCCGCGAATCGCCCAGAAAAGAGACTCAATCGGCGATTCCGGGCAGGTACTAGATCCTTGTCACGGGCGCCATTCGTAATAACAAACGCTTCGTTACCCCAGTGAACTCGATATTTGCAACCTTTGAGCGGCCACTTCCCTCGGTTCCGACGACGACGCCCTCACCGAGGGTGGCATGATTCACGCGATCCCCGACTCCCAGGCTGAGACGAGGATCGTCTGTCGATTCCCCTGCCGCTGCGAGCGAGCGGGTTCCGCCGCTCGAACCCGTCGATCGGCTCGTCGGGCGCTGAATATCCCGGCGAATTAGTGGACGACCCCCCGAGCGACTGCCCGACCCTGATCCAAACGCCGGGGCTCCATCGTCACCGCCGTATCCAGCCCACTCTGAGTCCGCGAAAAGAGAACGACTCGAACTGCGATCCGACCACAGTCTCTCTCGCGTGCTCTGTCCTCGCACCTCAATGATCTCTTCGGGCAGGTCATCGAGGAATCTGGACGGCGGGAACTCTTCGGGCGCACCCCAGGCGCTACGAGAGGCCGCGCGGGTTAGATATAGGCGCTTGCGCGCTCTGGTCAGGGCGACGTACGCGAGCCGCCGCTCCTCGGCCAGATCAGACTCAGATTCCATCGACCGTTTGTGGGGGAACGTTCCATCTTCCATTCCCGTCACGAAAACGTAGAGAAACTCCAGCCCCTTGGCGGTGTGAACCGTCATCAGAGTGACCTGGCCGCCCCGCTCGGATTCATCCGGGATCTGGTCGGCGTCCGCGACCAGTGAGATGCGTTCGAGGAATCCCATCAGCGGTGTCTGCGGTGACCCCGGGTCCGATGCCGAGGGAACCCCGGCTATTCCCCCGCTCATCGCCTCCGCGGGCTCAGTCGCGGCAGAAGCATTTGTGACAGACCCTGTCGCACCGTTCAGGCTTGCCGTGTCCCACTCCTTCTGGAAGTCCTCCGCGACGGAGACAAGCTCTGCGAGGTTGTCGACGCGAGAAGCGTCCTGCGGGTCCAGTGAGGCCTTCAGCTGATCGACGTATCCGGTCTGGGTCAGCAGGTCGTCCAGCACCTTCGCTGGGCTTTCCCCTTCCAGGTCACGTACCCGCGCCTGCGCCAACAAAGTCCAGAACTTTGCGGCTTCGGCGCGCGCTTTCACGGCCAATCCCTCGACCGGACGCTCAGAACTATCAAGGGTGTCAGCCAAAGCGGCCCCGAAGGAAATGCCGTATCGCTCAGCGTGAGCGGTGATGGTCGCCTGCGCCTTATCTCCAATGCCCCGGCGAGGGGTGTTGAGCACTCTGCGAATCGCCACAACATCGTCTGGATTGACTACCGCCTGAAGGTAGGCAAGCGCATCCTTAACCTCGGCGCGCTCGTAGAAGCGAGTCCCCCCAACAATTCGGTACGGGATTCCGGAGCGGATCAGGCGGTCCTCGATCGCTCTGGACTGGGCATTAGTGCGGTAAAAGACGGCGATATCACCCCAGTCAACCCCGGACATCGAGAGCTTGTCGAGTTCAGCGATGATCAGCCGAGCCTCATCGTGCTCACTGTCCCCAACCTCAACGACGATCTTGTCTCCGCTTCCTTCGGCAGTCCAAAGGTTCTTTGGCCTGCGCCCACGGTTCTTCGAGATCACGGAGTTGGCCGCGTCGAGGATGGACTGCGTCGAACGATAGTTCTGCTCAAGGAAGACCGTCTTGGCGTTCTTGTAGTCCTGCTCAAACTCTTCAATGTTGCGAATCGAAGCACCACGGAAAGCGTAGATGGACTGGTCTGAGTCCCCAACAACGGTCAGTTCGCCCGGTGGAACCCCGTCTGAGCCGTCGCCAACCAGTTCACGAACCAGGACGTACTGGGCGTGGTTGGTGTCCTGGTACTCATCGACCAGGATATGGCGGAATCGGCGGTGGAAACCCTCGGCAATCGCTGGATGCGTTTGTAACATCTTGACCGTCTTCATGATGAGGTCATCAAAATCAACGGCGTTCGCATTTCGTAGGCGCTTCTGATATTCGGTGTAAGCCTTGGCAACCAGCTCCGAAACCGGGTCGCTCGGCGCGCTTTTGGCATACTCTGCCGGACCGACCAGTTCATTCTTAAGGTCGGAGATTCTCCCGCTCACGAAGCGCGGGGTGAAACGTTTTACGTCCACATCCAGGTCGCGCAACACCATCTGGAGCAGTCTGAGCGAGTCCTGCTGGTCATAGATGCTGAAGGTGGACTTGAGTCCGGCGGCATCGTGATGTTCGCGGAGCATCCGGACGCAAGCGGAGTGGAAGGTCGAAACCCAAATGCGGCGTGCGTCGGGGCCAACCAGCTTTTGTACCCTCTCGCGCATCTCGGCAGCGGCCTTGTTAGTGAATGTGATCGCCAGAATCTCGCCTGGACGGGCGCGGCCCGTTTCGAGTAGATACGCGATCCGATGGGTCAGGACTCGGGTCTTTCCTGATCCCGCTCCAGCCATGATCAGAAGCGGAGCACCCTGGTGGACAACCGCCTCCTTCTGCTGAGGGTTTAGACCCTCGGTGATCCTCTCGACTCCCATTGTCCGGACACCGAGTGAGGCGGGAGCGGGCGCCCCAAAATCAAAGCCCCCGAGAAGGGACTGCCCACGGCTGTCAACACTTGTCACGCTCTAAGTCGTCCGTTCTAAGTTGCCTGTTTATGCCCAGTTCTCCGGCTCGCCAGCTCTGATAACTGGGCGATTTCTCAGATTTTCCTGCCGTAGCGAGCCAGTTCTTCCTCAACGATCGAAGGATCGAGTTTCTGGAATACCGGTACGGGCTTCGCAATCGGAGTCCGGGCCACCACGTCGTGGCGCTGCCAACTGGGGACGTCGGTGTAGTCACCAGTGATTACTGGGTATCTCTTGGTTACAGGATCGGTCTGGTTCTCGGGAGCCACATTCACCTCGGCTCCCTCTTCCGCACCAATCTCTGCACTGTCAATTGTCTCTTCGACCCACTCTAGGCGCGGCATCGGGGCCACCTGGCCCTCGCCCCCCATAACTGCATGAACCGCGTTGGCGGAGTGGGGCAGGAAGGGAGAGAGCATGAGGTTAAGATCAGAGACGCACTGGGCCAAGACCCAGAGAATAGTCCGTAGGCGCGGCTCATCTTCTTCGCTCTTCAGTTTGAAAGGTTCCGTCTCTGTGACGTACCTGTTGACCGAAGCGACCATTCGCATGATTGCAGTTAGCGCTGCCTTCTGCTGATGAGCGCGGATCAGGTCACCGGTGGCAGCAAAGCCCGACTGAACCTCATCCAACAGTTGCTGGTCAATCTCTTCCAGTCCCGCAGGCTCAGGAATCTCACCAAAACGCTTGTGAATCATGTTTGCCGTGCGATTGACCAAGTTGCCCCACCCGGCAACCAACTCATTATTGGTTCGGCGCAGGAACTCTTCCCAAGTGAAGTCCGAATCCGATGTTTCGGGGCCAGCGGCGCTAATGAAGTATCGAAGCGCATCCGGCTGATAGCGCTCAAGCATGTCCCGCACGTAGATCACGATGCCGCGGGAGGTAGCGAACTTCTTACCCTCCATGGTGAGAAACTCAGACGAAACAACTTCGGTAGGGAGATTCAACCTGCCCATGTCACCGGGCTGGCCGCCCCGGTCGCCCTCGCCGTTGTATGCCAGCAGTTCAGCCGGCCAGATCTGCGAGTGAAAGACGATGTTGTCCTTGCCCATGAAGTAGTGGGACTCAGCGGCCTCATCGTTCCACCACTTGCGCCACGCCTCAGGGTCGCCCGAGCGGATGGCCCACTCGATCGATGCCGAAAGATAACCAACCACAGCGTCAAACCAGACGTAGAGCCGCTTCGAAGGCTGATCCTCCCAGCCTGGGACCGGAATTCCCCAATCAATATCGCGCGTCATGGCACGCGGACGCACGTCCTCCATAAAGTTCATTGCAAACTTGATGACGTTCGGACGCCACCCAGCAACCTCTCGACCCCTGAGCCAATCGGTCAGAGCACCCGCCAAAGCCGGGAGGTCAAGGTAGTAATGAGTGGTCTCGACAAACTCAGGAGTCTCACCATTTATCGTCGAGTGCGGGTCGATCAGGTCCGTCGGATCAAGTTGATTACCGCAGGCATCACACTGGTCACCCCTGGCACCGGGAGTGTGGCAAATGGGGCAGATTCCCTCAATATAGCGGTCCGGGAGGGTGCGCCCGGTTGACGGAGAAATCGCCGCGAGCGCCGTCTGCTGCAGCATGTAGCCGTTGTCACGCACCACCTCAAACATTGCCCGGGTAACCCGGTGGTGGTTCGCGGTGGTCGTGCGGGTGAACAGGTCATAGGACAGACCGAGGTTGACCAGGTCCTCAGCGATCAACAGGTTGTTTCGGTCAGCAAGCTCAGCCGGAGTGATTCCCTGCTTATCGGCTTCAACCAGGATCGGAGTGCCGTGCTCGTCAGTTCCCGAGACCATCAGAACATCGTGACCCGCCATTCGCATGTGCCTAGCGAAGACATCAGAGGGGACGCCAAAACCGGCAACGTGACCGATGTGCCTGGGGCCATTTGCGTAGGGCCAAGCGACTGCAGCAAGGATATGACTCATGGGTTCTAGCCTACTGGCCCACTCCGACGTCTCGGACTTTCAGTACCCATTGTGGCCTGTTAGCCACTAGGCTAGGCGAGGAATCACGACCGTTATTGTGCTGAAGAGCACGAGGAGGCGCCGATGGCTCGGGCTCTAATAATCGTTGACGTACAACCCACTTTCACCGAAGGAGGGGCCCTTGGGGTTGAGGGAGGAAACGCCCTCGCCCAGCGGATTGCCGACTACGCAATTCGTAACGATGAAAAGTACGACCTCATCGTGACTACCCAGGACTGGCACGTTGATCCCGGAGAGCACTTCTCTGATAACCCTGACTACGTTGACACCTGGCCGCCCCACGGCGTCGCGGGAACCGCAGAGGCTGAGCTTCACCCGGCCCTGGGCCCGATTCGGGTCGATTACTGCGTCAAGAAGGGTGAGTACGAGGCGGCATACTCCGGCTTCGAAGGCGTCTGCCCCGATGGCACGACCCTGGAGGACATTCTCTCGGATGAGGGCATTGATGAGGTCGATATTGTCGGCATTGCGCTGTCACACTGTGTGAAAGAGACTGCTCTCGACGCGACTAAGATTCGCGGACTCCACCACGTTCGGGTGCTGACTGATCTGACCGTTCCGGTTTCCGCTGATCAGGGCCAGGCAGCACTGGAGCAGATGGGCAAAACCCGAATCCAACTGGTCCACTCCTGAGACGGGTTCCCAATCACATAGAGGTCTTTTCAGGCCCAGATCACGGCGTGTCTGACCCCGGCGTGATTGGAGATTCGGAGGCGGCCAGCGAGTCGGCTGGTCCATCCGACTGGAGTTCTAGAGCCGCCTTCATTAGCTGGTTTTTTCTCACCCCGCGTTGCGCAGCGACCTGAGCGGCGGCGTCCTTCAGCCGTAGCCCCTCGGATTCAGCGAGGTCGAGTACCACCTGTGCCAGGCTTCCGCTCTCCGCCTCCTTTTCGGCACGCAACTGGCCCTCAGGCATTCCCCCGACGACCAGGGTGACTTCCCCTAGTACCTCGTTCGTAGCACAGTACGAGGCGAGGGCGGAAAGGGTTCCCCGCCGCACCTCCTCGTATGTCTTTGTGAGTTCACGGCAGAGTGCCGCGGGCCGATCCCCGCCCAGCCGTTCGGCAAGCGCCCCCAGAGTTGTACCGGTACGTCGAGGTGACTCAAAAAGGATGATTGTGCGAGGCTCAGTAGCTAACTGCGCGATCCGGCGGTTCTGCTCTGACTTCTTACGAGGAAGGAAGCCCTCAAACACGAACCTGTCCGTCGGAAGACCCGAAACGCTCAGCGCGGCGAGCGCGGCACTCGGACCGGGCAACGGAACGGTGCGCACTCCGGCCTCAGCCGCCGCCAGAACCAGGTGGAAGCCGGGGTCGGAAACGGTTGGAGTGCCTGCATCGGAGACCACCAGGACAGTTGCCCCTTCGGTGGCCTGCTGGACCAGCCACGCTGCCTTCTCCCCCTCGTTATGGTCATGAAGGGCAATAACGCGGGCCGTCGGGGAAAGGCCTAGCCGGGAGCAAAGGCCGCGGAAGCGCCGCGTGTCCTCGGCCGCAACGATGTCCGCGTCAAGGATCGCCTGACGCAGGCGCTCACTCGCATCACCGGGATTCCCAATCGGGGTAGCGGCGAGGAGAATGACACCTCCGGGGTAAGCGTCTTGCATCGACTCGAGATCATCACTCATGCCGTCACTCTATGCCGCCGTCGCTCCCTCTTTCCCGGATTGGTGATCGGATCGGGGAGTCTCCGGGCCGAATTTAGGGCGTGTCGTCTCTCGGTGTGATTGGCAAGTCGGGAAAGGGAGTGGGTTGCAGAAAGCCCCGCAACGTTACTCGAACGTCGCAGGGCTTTTCTCGCGATAAGTGAAGTTCTACTAGAACCTAACGACTGCGCTGGGGTACCCCGCAGTTGTGGTTACGGAGTAGACAACGGTGTTGCTTCCGTTCCATCCGCCATGTACGGCCTGTCCGCCGCCGATGTAGACAGCAACGTGCTGGCCTGGCCAAATCAGGACGTCACCAACGGCGAGTTCGCCGTAAACCTGGGTGCCACCCAAAGCAAGGTATTCCCCAACACCGGTGCCGAGGTCACCGGCAGGAATGCCGATAGCTCGCAGTGCGTTCTCAACGAGGGCGGTGCAATCCTGGAATACGCCAACCTGTGCCAGAGCAGCCGCGGCAATACCTGCGCCGCCCGCACCAGCCGGGATGTCAACGGAGGGAGCCTGCTCAACAACAGCGGCATCAGCCACGCCGTTGCTACGGTTTGCAGCCTGAGCGACCTCTTCAGCCTGCGAAGCCTCCGACTCTTCCGCTGCGGCAGGCTCTGCAGCCTTGACGCTCACGGTGTCGCCAGAATCCCAATCCATGTTCAAAGAAACAAGGGTTGCGGTGTCGGTCGACTCGAGGTTAGAAACAAAATCGCCACTGGGAGCCTGAGGAAGAACCGTCGGCGCAGTGGCGGCAGCTGTAGAAGCAACGATTGCGGTGAGTGCCACGCCGGTAGCAGAAGCAACAGCGACGCTACGCTTACCGAGACCACCGAAGGTGCCTGTAATAGGGGTGAATGCTTTTTCGCTACCACGGTGACGCGGAGCAAGTCTTGCTGTCACTAAATATTTCTCCTGCTATCTGCCTACGAAGTTAGCTGTCGGGTTAGGGCCGGAGTGCCCTGTCCTGGTGGACTTAACCCCTAGACCAACAAGTCCGAAGACCTGTGACCAGAGATGGTTCCCCCGCTCTGCACTAGATTATTCGCCGCCCTGGGATGTGCAGATTCGGCATTCCCAAGGAGCGGATTTGGGGACTTGATTCCTCAAACCAAATGCCACACTACCGGGCGAGCGTGGGATTGTCACGACAAGATAACGATAGATCCCTCACGGATGTCGAAAACTCGCATAGCCTGACATGCCTTAAGGGGTCTTTAGTCCCATATGTGAGATCTCTGGACCCAAGATAGAGGGGTACTTACCCATCCAACAAAGCCGGTGTTTCCAACGAAAACAAGTATCTAAAGACCCTCGATAAAGAGGTGGGGGGCGAGGTGAGCAGAGAGCACCACTCCGGCCCCGTTACTAGCCTCAGGATCGTTCAGGTCGAGAACTCGCAACTCTAGTCTTTCACCGTCCTGGCGCAGTTCAACCGCGGTTCCCGCGCCTATTCCTGCCTCCGCAAGAAGCGCCAACAAAACACGATCCGCCTGAATCGGCTCGCCAATGCGGGTGATACGACCGGAACTTTTCGAGTCAGCCGCCAATGCCTGCTCGGCGCTCACCTCGGAAGCGTTCACCCTGCGAACCTCGTGGGTTCCCGCATGAGGTTCCGCCAGCGGAATCGGATTTCCGTAAGGATCCCTGTCCGGATTGTCGAGCAGGGCGTTCAGGCGCTGCTCGACGTCGTAGGACATTACGTGTTCCCAACGGCATGCTTCCTCATGTGCAGCAGACCAGTCCATTCCGATAACCGAGATCAAGAGGCACTCGGCCAGCCGGTGCTTCCTCATTACCTCGCTGGCAAGCAAGAAGCCCGACTCGGTCAGTTCAAGACGACGATCATCGCGAACTGTTACCAAGCCGTCACGCTCCATGCGAGCCACAGTCTGGGACACCGTCGGACCCGAGTGACCGAGCCTCTCGACGATGCGGGCACGCATCGGAACCACCCCGTCCTCTTCCATCTCGTAGATGGTCTTGAGGTACATCTCGGTGGTGTCAATTAGGTCAACAGGGCCCACTGGACCGCCCTCCCTCACTCCGACGCCAGGTCGCTCCGTTTGGCGCGCCCACACTCACGATACCGGCGTGTCCCAGGCAGTGGGTGTGCCTGCACGAAGTTCCACAACGATCTACGGTTATCGCGTGAGCAGAATCTATCCCCCCAGCCCCCAAATGCTTCCATCGGACGGCCGTTTTGGCGCGGGTCCATCACGAATTCGCCCTGAGCAGGTCGAAGCCCTTGCCTCAGCAACAGAGCTTGGAACCTCGCACCGGAAGCCTGCGGTAAAGGCCCGGGTTCATAGCATCCGCGAGGGGCTTTCCGAGTTGTTTACGCTACCTTCCGGTTACGAAATCGCAATCGGTAACGGCGGAGCAACGGCGTTTTGGTCGGTTGCTGCTACCTCTCTGGTCCGCGAGCGCGCCAAGTCCGCCGTCTTCGGAGAGTTCGGGGGGAAGTGCGCGGCTGACTGGGCCGGCGCGCCCTGGCTTGAGGTCACGGTGAACGGGGCACCAGCTGGCGAACTCGCTGAGGTCCGCGACGATGTCGCCCAGGCGGACGTATACGCCTACCCCCAGAACGAGACCTCGACCGGTGTCGCCTCTGGACTGTACCGAGGGGCTCCCGGAGGAGCACTAACCGTCGTTGATGCCACCTCAATCGCTGGTGCCTCCGCCGTTGATTGGGACCTGATCGACGCCTACTACTTCTCTCCCCAGAAATGCTTGGGGTCCGAGGGCGGAGTATGGCTCTCGGTCCTCTCCCCCGCCGCTGTGGAACGCGCCGAGGAACTCAGTGCAAACAGGGCCGGACGCTTCATGCCCTCGTTCCTGAACCTGGCGAGCGCACTGAAGCAGTCACGCCTGGATCAGACCCTCAACACCCCTGCCATCGCCACCCTGATTCTTCTCGATGAGCAAATCAAGTGGCTCCTGGATCAGGGAGGCCTGGCTGTCGCACAGGACAAGGCCGCCGCGGGAGCCGAGCTGATCGGAAACTGGGCGAACCAGCGCGAATGGGCGGAGATGTTCGTCAAGAACCCCGAGCAACGCTCGATCGTTACTTCGACGGTTGATCTTGCACCGGAAATACCCGCTGCGGAGGTGGCTTCCGTGCTCCGCACGGTTGGGATCTTCGATATCGAGGGCTACCGCGGACTGGGACGAAACCAGCTCCGCATTGCCTCATTCCCGTCGGTCGAAACCGCGGATATCGAGGCGCTCCTGGCGTGCGTCGACTGGGTGGTTGACCAGATGACGGGCGACTAGGGGCACACCCTAGGTTATTTGAGTTCTGCTTCCTCGTCCGTAATCTGCTCTTCGAGGTCGAGGGACGCCTGGGCTTCGATCTGAGAATCATCCATCAGATCCTCGTACCCCGAACGCACCGGAGAAATGGGGACGTTGAGGTGAAGCTTGTGGGTCACATCGTCAATCTGCAGGCGGATCTTCCAGTGGAAGTAGCCAAACAAGGCGACGCCGATTGCGACCGCCATTGAGGCAAGTCCGCCGACGGCCATGGACCAGCGGGCGCCGAAGTGCTCGGCGATCCAGCCGATCAACGGTGAGCCGATGGGAGTCACTCCCATGAAGATCATCGAGTACAGCGCCATGACGCGCCCGCGGAAGCCGGGGGCGGTGGTGATCTGGACTGCTGCGTTGGCGCTGGCGATTAGGATCTGCTGTGACATGCCCACGGGGACCGCGATGATCAGGAACCAGATGTACGTCGGGGCGAGGGCCAGGAGCGTCAAGAGCATGCCGAAGAAGAGCGCCGCAGCCACAATCATTCGTAGTCTCGGCTTGTTGAGCCTGGCAACACCCAGCGAACCCGCAACCGCGCCCACGGCTAACGTCGTGCTCATCAGACCGAAACCTCCGGCCGGCAATCCATAGACTTCGGTCGCCATCATGGCCGAGGTGACCTGGAAGTTCAGACCCAGCAGGGAGACCACACCGACAATAACGAGGATGAGGATAATGTCGCGTCTGCCCCGAACATAGTGCACGGCCTGGCGAATCTGTCCCTTTTCACGAGGGGCGGGTTTGGACTTGAGGAGTTCGCGCTCCCGCATGAACAACACCGTGAAAACCGGTCCGAGGAACAGCGCGGCGTTGACAATGAAGACCCAGCCGATTCCAACCCAGTCGATCACAAAACCCGAGATTGCCGGTCCGAGTAGTCGAGCCAGGTTGAAAGAGGTCGAGTTGAGCGCGACCGCGTTTGGAAGTATGCGCGTGGGAACAAGCTCAGAGACAAATGCCTGCCGGACGGGATTCTCCATCGCGGAGATGATGCCACCAGCCGTTGCGAATATGTAAACCATCCACAGTTGGACGGTGTCGGTCAGCACCAGGACGCCCATCGCCAGTCCCAGCAGGGCGGTGAGAGCCTGGGTGACCTGGATGATCATCCGTTTGTCGAACCGATCCGCAAAGACGCCGGCGGTCGGGGACAGAAAAAGAATGGGAGCGAACTGCAACGCGGTGACAATACCGAGTTGCAGTCCGCTCCCTCCGGACAAATGAGTCAGAACCAGCCAGTCTTGGGCGATACGTTGCATCCAGGTTCCAGATGCGGCAAGTAGATTGCCCGCGAACCAGAGTCTGTAGTTGTAATACTGAAAAGACTGGAAAGTTTTTGACACTGACTACTAGGCCTCCAAGTGGGTACTAACCACCAATCGCTGATTGGATCGGGCCCAGGGCGAAGTAGACAACAAACAGTGCGGACACGACCCACATGAGCGGGTGAACCTTGTTGGCCTTGCCACGGGCGGCTTGGATAACAGTGTAGAACACGAAGCCAGCACCGATTCCAGCAGTGATCGAGTAGCCAAACGGCATCAGAGCAATGGTGAGGAACGCGGGGATCGCGATCTCAGCGTTGGTCCAATCAATCTCGGTCACCTGGGTCATCATCAAGAAACCAACGAAGACCAGGGCGGTTGAGGCCGCCTCGGAGGGAACCAGTGTGACCAGCGGTGCCAAGAAGATCGACAATAGGAAGAAGAGTCCTGTGAAGACCGAGGCCAGTCCGGACCGTGCCCCCTCGCCCACACCCGCCGAAGACTCGACATAGGCGGTGTTCGACGAGACGCCGCCGAGACCACCGGCAACCGCACCGAGGGAGTCGACGATGAGGATCTTGTCGGAGCCGTAGGGCGCTCCCTCTTCATCAAGAAGATCACCCTCAGAGCCGACGGCAACCATGGTTCCCATGGTGTCGAAGAAGTCGGCGAGCATCAGGGAGAAGATCAGCAGGAGCGCTGGCAACCAGCCAAGCTTCTGGAACGCACCGAAGAAGTCGATGGCACCCAGGGTTGAGAAGTCAGGCGTCTGAATCAGTGACCCCGAGAACTCGGGAACTGATGATGCCCAGCCACCGGGGACCTCGTCGCTTACCGACGGGATCTTCGCAATCATCTGAACGATGAACGCGAGAACAGTCGCTGCAGCAATACCAATCAGAATCGCACCCTTCACCTTGCGGGTGTAGAGGATGACGATCAGGATCAGACCGAGAACGAAGATCAGTGCTGGCCAACCAACCAGTGAACCACTGACGCCGATCTGAACGGGGGTACCACCCGGTCGGACGATGCCAGCGTTGATTAGGCCAACGAAAGCGATGAACAGGCCGATACCAACCGAGATAGCGGAACGAAGCTGCTGGGGAACAGCGCGGAACACGGCCTGACGGAACCCGGTAAGAACCAGGATCAGGATCAGGATGCCCTCCCAGAACACGAGGCCCATGGCCTCTTGGTAGGTCAGACCCAGTCCCAGACCAAGGCTGAACGCGACGATAGCGTTGAGTCCCATGCCGGCAGCCATTGCGATCGGGAAGTTCGCGAAAACTCCCATTGCAATTGTAAGAAGCCCTGCTACCAGGGCTGTACCGGCGGCGATTGCCTGCGGGGTGATTCCACTATCGGGAATCGCAGAGAGAATGACGGGGTTAAGGATAAGGATGTAGGCCATCGTGATGAACGTAACCAGTCCACCTCGAAGTTCTTGACCTACGGAAGTGTGGCGCTCGGTCAGCTTGAAGAAGCTTTCCAGACCACTGCGCTCAGGGGATTTCGTTTCTCGTGATTGCGTTGAGGTGCTCACAGAGCACAGTCTGGTCAAATCGTCCCGGGATTAGTTAACGTTCCCACCAACCGGTCACCGTGGGATAGCTCTGGTAAAATGGGTTCCCAACACCTACTGCTACTCAAAGAAGAAAGTAGGCGTTAAAGTCTGTGAGACCCGGCAGGGTGATTCGCGGTTATTCCAGTGATTGGAACGTTTACCCGTCAGAGGACCCTAGTCCTCAATCTCGAAGTACTCGACCGATGAATCGTTGATGCGCGAGGGCACCACCGGCCACTGCGGCCTGTACTTCGGTTGATCTGTCTCACTATGTGCGCCGCAGGTGTGGTCAAGGCTGACAACGGAACCGTCGTCCGGGGACCAGCCATTGGCGCAAGCCCCAAACAGGGTTCCCATCGAACCCGAAAGTTTCAGCAGGAATCCACAGTTGGCACACATCGCCTTCGCCTTGGTGCCAGGAACCGGGCCGTTGGCCGAGTTGTACCAGCGCTCAGCTGCCTGATCCAGACCGTCCTGTGAGAGAACCCGTTTTCTTCCATACCCGATCTGGTCGATGGCTCGCTGGTCGGCTCCCTCTTCCTCAGTCTGCTCGAAGCCGGCTCGAAGACGAGGGTCGTTGGCCTCGTACGGAAGAATGTCAGTGCGGGAGACGTCCGATGGTTCTAGGCGGTCGCTCCACGGCACCCACTTCGGTGCCAGTAGCGCCGCGGGACCGGGGATCAACTCGACTTCGCAGACCGTCGCCTTCTTCGACCTTGGGGCCCGGGCAAGCGACACCTCCCACACCCAGCCCGGATAGCCGGGATTCAGGGTGGCGAATCGGTGCACTGCCAGACGTTCGCCGATCATCATGGCACCCAGGTGCTCACCGACCATGCCGGCGCGGGCGGTTTCTTCGGTCGCCTCCAGGGCAAGGTCGACTGCGGACAGCAGCACCTCGTCCCGTCGCCAGGCGCGCTGGGTAGCGTGTTCCTCGTCCGCTCCAGTTTTGCTGGTGGCAACGGTCCTAGGCACCAAAATCATCCGCCACGGCGCTAAGCACCTTTGATATCTGTTTTGAGTTCTCCGGGTATCGTCCGCGTCGCAGGGAATCCGATGATGAGTCGAGGAGTTTGATCAAGTCCTCAACCACCATGACCATGTCCTGCGGCTTACGGCGATGGGTCTTCTGCGCCGAGGGGGCATCATCGAGGAAACGCACCGAGATTGCCTGGGGGCCGCGTCGCCCCTCAGCCACTCCGTACTCAACGCGGGCTCCTGGACGAGGACTCGGTACGTCAGCCGGCAACAGGGACGCATGGAGGTACACACGCGTTCCGTCTTCGCCATTGATGAACCCGAACTCTTTTTCGGGGTCAAAAAACTTGATTCGGCCGATAGGCACGTCTCTCACCTTTTTCAGTGGTCACAAAATACTTGAGTCCCACAATGATACTTTCCCAACGCCAAGGATCACACTCTGGTATCCCTAGAGCGAAAGAGATGGCACAACAGCAGGTTACGTGCGTTACTTAATGATGGAAACTGTGACGGCGCATACAGGTCTGCCGAGCCTCGGCTCAATAGGTAAGGGAATGACAGGTTTGAAAAGCTCAAGCAAACGAACGTCTATCGGCACATTCGCGGCGGCGTGTGCCCTTGCGCTTACAGCCTCGGCACTCGCCATAACGCCTGCCGCCGCCTCGCCGCTTCCCCAAACCGGACCGGTGACGATCACCGACTATGTCTCAGATCCCGACGGCTTCCTGGATTCGGAGCAGGTCGGGGAAGTGCGTGACGCAGCCATGGCGGCGCGCGCAAACGGACTTTCCCCGTACTTCGTCGTCGTGCCTGATTTCTCTGGCAATGACGCGACTGACTGGTGCATCGCCTCAGCCAATCGATCCTCAATGTCGTCCGAGGCCGTCGTGTTCGTCCTCGCGTATCAGGAGCGCGACTCCAGTTGGTGTACCTCGCTCGCTGAAAACAATGGCATCATCACGGACTCACAGATCGACAATATTTGGGATGGCTCCCTCGATCTGATTCGTGATTCAAATCCACTTGAGTCCCAGGCCGCGACGGACGCAGCGGTGTACTTTGCGAACGAACTTGAGAGCGCGGCCGCCGGGAGCGGGAGCAACTCGGGGTCGGTTACTCCCAGTGAACCCTCGAACGGCGGAGGGGTGTCGATCTGGGCCCTGCTCATCTTCTTCGGAGTAATCGGCCTGGTGATATGGTTCTTCTCCCGCAGGAGCAAGAAGAAAAAATCAGCGGGCGCAGCAGGGGTACCAACGATAAGCGTTGCAGAACAGGTCGCCACTGCCAAGCAACAACTCTTGTATTCGGACGAGGCGCTTCGCGATGCAGAAGACGATGTCCAGTTCGCGAAAGCACAGTTCGGTGGAGCACGTACGGACCAGTTCGCAAATGCGGTTCAGGTCGCCCGCAAGGGGATCACAGACGCGTTCACACTTCTTCCGAAGCTCGATGATGCAAGCTCGGACGCGGAGAAGGGTGCTATCGCCGCCCAGATCATGCAGATCGTCGGGGCGGTGATGCCTCCGGTAAAGGCGGCGCAAGATCAGCTTCAGGCAGACCGGGATAAGGAGGTTCAGGCGGAGAGCCGCCTACCCGATCTTCGGGCCCGGGTCGCCGAAGCACGTGCGGACGTCCCCAGGGAGCAACAGCGGCTCCAGGACCTCGCGGTGCGATTTACCCCAATCCAGCTTCAGTCCCTGCAGAACAAGCCTCAGCAAGCCGCAGCATTCCTTGACACGGCAGATCGCTATCTAAATGATGCCGAGGCCCAGCTCATAAGCGACCGCAGTGCGGCGGTGCAGAGCTTGGATAGTGCGGCGAGCCAACTGTCACTGGCTCTGAGCGCACTTGAGAGCATCAGGACCGCCGAACAGACAATCGGGGAGTCCGACAGAGTGCTCGGCGCGGCAATTGCCTCTATCACCCAGGACCTGAGTGACGTGACTCGACTGGCGAATAATCAGCCGGCGTTCGCTCCCCTGGTAAACGACGCGAACGGCGCGGTTGCTGAAGGTCAGGCAGCCCGTCAGGGAACCGCGGATCCGCTCGGAGCGCTCGACCATTTGCGCAAAGCCGAGGACGCACTAGACCAGGCGCTCGCTCCGCTGCGTTCCGCGTCCGACCAGAACTCGAGGCTCGCGGCACAGGCCAAGGAGCGCTACGCCGCAGCCGAAGCACTGGTGAGGCAGGCACAGTCGATGTCTCAGACCTCCAGGGGAAGCATGTCTCTAAACGCCCGGTCGGCTGTTTCAAATGCCATGGCTCAGCTTGAGCAGGCCCGCGTGACACTGGAATCGAGCCCTCAGCAGTCGATCAACAGCTCAACTCAGGCCGAGCAATGGGCTCGCAATGCGCTCGCCGAGATGCAGTCCGCACCCATGCAGCAACCTCAATACCGAAGCGGCGGGTCAAACTCGATGCTTTGGGGAATGCTGCTTGGGCAAATGATGGGTGGCGGCGGGCGAAGCCACGGCGGCGGATATCGTTCAGGCGGATTCGGTGGCGGAGGATACCGCAGTTCTGGAGGATTCGGCGGCTCCGGCGGGTTCCGAAGTTCCGGAGGTAGCTCCGGCGGGTTCCGCGGAGGTGGAGGCTTCCGCGGGGGTGGCGGCGGCCGCTCCGGCAAGTTCTAGCAGCAGACAAAACAAGAGATCGCTCAGGTAGATCTCATCCCTAACTAGCAAATACAACAAAAATCGATCGGTCAGGCCACAACTCGGTGGGCGACCAACCACAAGAAAAGGAAGACAAATGGCACAGAAGCAGTCAATCTTTGGTCGCATTCAGCAGTTGCTCAAGGCAAACGTCAACTCTCTGATCGACTCGGCCGAAGATCCGCAGAAGATGATTGATCAGCTGATACGCGATTACACCAACGAGATCGCGGAGGCAGAGCAGGCAGTAGCACAGACGATCGGTAACCTACGTCTGGCCGAGCAGGATTACGACGCTGACGTCGCTGCGGCTAAGGAGTGGGGTTCGAAGGCGGCTGCCGCCTCTGCCAAGGCTGATCAGAGCCGCGCCGCTGGAGACACCGCTGAGGGTGATCGCTGGGATGGCCTGGCAAAGCACGCCATCGCGAAGCAGATTCAGTTTGAGCAGCAGATCACCGAGGCCGAGCCGATGATCAAAGCCCAAACTGAAACGGTTGAGAAGCTTAAGGCCGGCCTGGCAGAAATGAAGTCTCGCCTTTCCGACCTGAAGATCCGTCGCGATCAGCTGGTTGCACGCGACAAGTCAGCCAAGGCGCAGACCAAGGTCAACGAGGCAATGGGATCTATCAACATCCTGGATCCCACCTCGGAGCTGTCGCGATTTGAGGACAAGGTCCGCCGCAACGAAGCGCTCGCCCAGGGACAGGCGGAGGTCGCCGCTTCGTCCATCGACTCCCAGTTCGAGGAGCTTGAGGCTGATGCATCTCAGATCGAGATCGAGCAGCGCCTAGCAGCCCTAAAGAACAAGCAGTAACCCAGAGGAACTCCCGAACGCAAACACGGCCAGGTCCGGCACCTCGCATGGGGTGCGCAAGCGCGGTGACACGGGTTCCATAAGCCCAAAAGGGGCTCAGAGATCTTTCTTGATCTCTGAGCCCCTTTGTCATGACACGTTCAGTGTCACTGGCAATACCTGACTACTTCACGTCGTCGTCTACCCAGTCGAGCGACTTGGAGATTGCCTTCTTCCACAGACGGTACTGACGGTCAACCTCAGCCTGGTCCATGTTTGGCTTCCAGCGCTTGGCCTCCTGCCAGTTGGCGATCACGTCGGCTTCTCCCTCCCAGAACCCAACCGCAATGCCCGCCGCGTAGGCTGCGCCGAGAGCAGTCGTCTCTGCCACCTTCGGAACGACAACGTCAACGCCGAGGATGTCCGCCTGGAACTGCATTAGCGCGTCATCCCTAACCATGCCGCCATCGGCACGAAGCTGCGTCAGCTTCTCACCTGAGTCGGCATCCATCGCATCCATAACGTCCTTCACCTGGAAGGCTGTCGACTCCACGACTGCGCGTGCGATGTGTCCCTTGTTGTTGAACCTGGTCAAGCCAACAATGGTGCCGCGTGCATCATCACGCCAGTACGGCGCGAACAGACCCGAGAACGCCGGCACGAAGTACACACCACCGTTGTCCTCAACCGAACCAGCGAGCTCCTGAATGTCTTTGGACTCCTTGATCAGACCCAAGTTGTCACGGAGCCACTGAACCAGCGAACCCGCAACAGCAATCGATCCCTCAAGCGCGTAGACAGCAGGCTGATCACCGATCTTGTAGCAAACGGTTGAGAGCAGACCATTCTCGGAGAACACTAGTTCACCGGTATTCATGATCATGAAGCAGCCGGTGCCGTAGGTGTTCTTCGCCATGCCCTTCTCGAAGCAAGCCTGACCAAATGTTGCAGCCTGCTGGTCACCCAGAATGCCCGAGATCGGAACTTCAGCGAGCAGTCCGTGTGGACGCCCATCTCCATAGACCTCAGAGGAGGAGCAGATCTCAGGCAACATAGACATCGGAATGCCCATGTCAGCGCAGATCTCCGGATCCCACTTGAGCGTCTCGATGTCCATCAGCATGGTGCGCGATGCGTTGGTTACGTCGGTCTTGTGAACGCCGCCCTCAACGCCTCCGGTTAGATTCCACAGGACCCAGGCGTCTGTGTTGCCGAACAGAAGATCCCCGGCCTCTGCCTTCTCACGTGCGCCCTCAACATTGTCGAGGATCCACTTGACCTTGGGGCCGGAGAAGTAGGTTGCCAGAGGAAGGCCAACACGCTTCTTGTACTTGTCCATCGCCTCGGCACTGTCGCCCCCGGCAAGCTCACGAATGATCTTCGAGGTGCGTACGTCCTGCCAAACGATGGCGTTGTATACCGGCTTGCCGGTGTTCTTATCCCAAACCACCGCGGTCTCGCGCTGGTTGGTGATACCAACCGCAACAAGGTCGTCCTTGTTGATTCCAGCGGCAACCAACGCGTCCGCTACGACCTGGCGAACGGTCTCCCAGATTTCCAGCGGATCGTGTTCAACCCATCCAGCCTGGGGGAAGATTTGCTCGAACTCTTGCTGACCAACACCGACAATTTCGCCGGAGTGGTTGAAGACGATTGCGCGTGAGGACGTGGTGCCCTGGTCAATCGCGAGTACGAATTTCTCATCTGACATATGTATTTGAACCTCTCACTTCTTTGTGCGTTAGTTGAAAAGTTGGGGGGCTCGGTTGAGCCCCCCAACAGGATTGACATCTATTATCCGAAGACTCCGAAGTCGAGGGTGCCCAAGCCGAAGGCGTAGACAACCACGACCGCGAGAACCGCGCCAATAAGCGGGCCAACGATCGGGATCCAGGAGTAACCCCAATCCGAGCTCCCCTTGTCGGGAATCGGAAGGATTGCGTGGGCAATACGAGGACCGAGGTCACGGGCTGGGTTGATGGCGTAGCCGGTCGGTCCACCGAGGGAGGCGCCGATACCAACGATGACCAGAGCCACCGCAAGCGGGCCAACCGCCGTCGGGGTACCACCAGAGACAACCACGAACGCGATCAGAACGAAGGTACCGATGGCCTCAGTGGTGAGGTTCCAAACGGTTGAACGGACCTCCGGTCCGGTTGCGAAAACCCCAAGCTTGATGCCGGGATCTGCGGGCAGATCAAACTGCTTCTTGTATGCCAGCCACGCGAGTACCGCACCCATGAACGCACCCAACAGCTGTGCCAGAAGGTACATGAACACATTTCCCGCTGTCACCGGGATCGCTCCCGCAGCATCCGGAGCAATTCCGTTGAGGGTAACTGCCGGATCGTACATATGCTGAACGATCTTCGCTACCGTCACAGCGGGATTTAGGTGACCACCGGTCTTCCACGCGGCATAAACACCAACAAAGACGCCAAAACCCCAGCCAAAGTTGACCATCAACCAGCCAGTTCCGCGCCCCTTAGACTTATTCAGCAGGTTGTTTGCAACAACACCTGCACCGAGTACCAGCAGCAACGTCGTGCCGACGAACTCGGAAGCAAACATGCTCCATAGACTCACTGTGCTTTGAACTCCTTCCGCGCAAATGCGCTTCGGTTATCCCCGCCTCTTCGCGGGAACTCCTCTCAGGCTTGGATAAATGGCCTGATCGGCTCTACCTGTGCCCGAAGCTTCTGCGCCTCGGACTCTGATTCTACCTTCTGTGCTTCCCAAACGGCTTCACAAATCTGCTTGTAAAGGTCCTTCTCTCGCTCCTTAGTCGACTCATCCCAGTCGAGTAGATTCCCCGCTAGTTCAGCTACTTCATCGAGCGTCGCCAGTCCCGAGTCCTTCTTTGTGTAGGACAGGCGAACGCGCCTTTCAAGAATATCCTCAATATGCAGTGCACCTTCATGAGTTACGGAAAATGCCACGTCAGCCCTCAAAAATTCGGGCGCGCCCTTCAGCGGCTGAGCCAGGTCCGGCTGGTCCCTAATCGATTCAAAGATCAGATCGATGTCGGATCCGTATCGGTCCAGCAAGTCCTCGACCTGGTTTACCGTCAGATTGTTCTCCGCAGCAAGACGTTGCCTGCTACTCCACAGGGCCCGGTAACCAGCGGCTCCCTCTAACGGAGTCTTTGCCGTTACGCAGGGTCGTCGCTTGGCCTCTTCCTTCCCCAGTGCGAAGTCCACCGCATCTTCCGCCATTTGGCGATAGGTGGTTAGCTTGCCACCGGCAATCGCTGTCATTCCCGGTGCGATCTCGGTTACCGTGTGCTCCCTTGACACCTTCGTCGACTGGTTCTCCCCCAGATTCCCCGGCTGAAGTAGCGGGCGCAAACCGGCGTATGTTCCAATCACGTCCTCGCGTGTCAGATCATCTTTAAGCACCGAGTTCGCCTGCTCAAGCAGGTAATTAACGTCGGCTTCGTCGGCAACCGGGTCCCGGAGGTCCTCGTGATATGAGGTATCCGTCGTCCCAATAATCCAGTAGTACTTCCAGGGGATCATGAACAGCACCGACTTCTCAGTGCGCAGGAACAGTCCAAGCTCGGAGTCGATCCGCTCCTTTGGGATGACGATGTGGATCCCCTTTGACGCCAGAACCCTCAGTCCGTTGCCGGTCCCAGCGAGCGCCTGGCTGTCCTCGGTCCACACCCCGGTCGCATTGATAATCCGCTTGGTCTTGACGGTGAACTCGCGCCCTCCCTCAAGGTCGAGTAGCCGGGCTCCGGTAACCGCACCGCGGGCGTCCTCGTCCACACCCACCAGCTGCACCCGGCTGGCCGCCAAAGCGCCGTAACGGACCGCCGTGCGAACGAGGGTCACCACCAGACGCGCGTCATCAACGCGGCAGTCGTAGTAGACGATCGATCCAGTCAGTGCGTTCGGGTCAAGCGCGGGACAGAGCTTCAGTGAGCCCTTCTTACTGTGGTGCTTCTGGATTGGAACCGAACCGCGATGCGCCCACTGCGCCAGCGCGTCGTACATCCCAACACCCACGGCCGAGTACGTCCGCTCAATCACCGGCAGCTTCAAGGGCCACAGAAGCGGCTGTGCCTTCACCAGATGTGGCGCGTTCTGTTCCAGTAGCAGTCCGCGTTCCCGCAGAGCTTCGTTCACGAGGGGAAAGTCCAGTTGGTACAGATATCTGAGTCCGCCGTGTACCAGCTTTGACGACCGGGACGAGGTTCCCGCCGCCCAGTCCTGGGCCTCAACTATTCCAACCTCCAGTCCGCGGGTAGCCGCGTCGAGAGCGATTCCGGCTCCCGTTACCCCACCGCCCACGACGAGAACATCAAGTTCGTCGCCATCGGCCATTTGTTCTATTGCTTGTTGCCGGGTCTGTTTCGACAAGACAGGATCAACCACGGTGATTTCCTAACTATTCATGGTAGGTATCAACAGTCACGCTAGGTCCAAGCTGGTTCACATCTCCTCTTCGCTGAGAACGTCACGCTTCTCCGTCCAGTATCGCAAGTCACACTCCAAAAGGAAACCCGTCGACATTTGCTTCCAGGGCCTTGTATCCGACACCCGAGGCAGTCGATAGACTTTCGACCAGTTGGACCGACGTGATCGACGAACTTGGAGGAGCGGTTTTCGTGAGTGAGACACAGCCCGGCCTCTTCAATCTTCCCGAAGGCGTACGTAAGCCGCGGGCACAGGTGATCATCCTGACTGGTCCCTCGGGCTCCGGCAAAACGTCTCTTGCATCCCGTGTCGGCCTGCCATCGATCTCCCTCGACCACTTCTATCGGGACGAGGACGACCCGAACATGCCCATGCTCAGGCAGGATGTGATCGACTGGGATGACCCACGCTCATGGAACGCCGAGGAGGCGATGGGGGCCATCTACCAACTCTGCACGGTAGGTCAGGCTGACATTCCGATCTACGACATCCCAACAAACCGCCGAACCGGCACTCGCAGTTTTTCCCTCGGGAAGAACCAGTTGTTCATCGCCGAGGGAATCTTTGCATCTGAGCTAGTGGCGCCTCTGTTTGAGGAAGGACTTCTGGCAGACGCACTTTGTATCGCGCGTTCGCCGTTTAAAAACGCCTGGTATCGCCTGCTCCGTGACCTGGCTGAAGCACGGAAGCCCGTGCCCGTTCTGCTCTACCGCGGAGCATTGCTCGCCAGATCCGAACCTAAGAAGATCCTGGAGTGGAAAACCAAGGGCTGTCGCCCTGTCGGTTCGCTTGACGACGCAGAAGACAGCATCAACCTTATGAGGCACCGCCTGCGCCTGGTTGGGCGCTCTGAGTCCTAAAGACGTTTTACCAGGGGGAACAAGACGGTCTCCCTGATTCCCTCACCCGTCAGGGCCATCAGTAGTCGATCAATCCCCATTCCCATTCCTCCGGCTGGTGGCATCCCATAATCCATGGCCTCAAGGAAGTCTTCATCAAGCATCATGGCCTCGGGGTCACCCTTCGCAGCAGCGAGGGCCTGTTCCTCAAAGCGCTGACGCTGAACAACCGGGTCGGTTAGTTCAGAGTAGGCGGTTGCCAGCTCGAATCCTCGAACATAAAGATCCCACTTCTCAACCAGTCCGGGCTTGCTACGGTGCGCCCTGGTCAGCGGAGAAGAATCCTGCGGAAAATCGCGCACGAATGTGGGCCGGTAGAGGTACTGACCAACTGCTTCCTCGAAAATGACCTCAGCGATCTTGCCCTTGCCGTAGTGGTCGGGAATCTCTTCGCCCAGCCCCTCAGCAATCCGAACTAGGTCCTCGCGTGAGGTTTCCGGGGTGATAGTTTGGCTGATCGCCGCAGAGGTTGCGGGGAACAGCTGAATCTGGTCCCACTCACCTGAGACGTCGTACTCGGTACCGTCGGCCAGCGTTACTACCTCGCTCCCAAAGGCGCTACGGGCGGCCCCCTGAACCAGTTCTCTGGTGAGAACAGCCATGGTGTCGTACGTGCCCATCGCCTCGTACGCCTCAAGCATCGTGAACTCGGGGTTGTGCGAGGAGTCCGAGCCCTCATTTCGGAAGTTGCGGTTGAGTTCAAAGACCTTCTCAACCCCACCAACCAGTGCGCGCTTGAGATAGAGTTCCGGAGCGATGCGGAGGAAAAGGTCCGTATCGAATGCGTTCATGTGGGTTTTGAAGGGACGAGCCGCAGCGCCACCGGCGATGGTCTGCAACATCGGAGTCTCAATCTCGACGAAACCCCGCTGGTGCATGTAGTCGCGAATGGAATGGACAACGGCGGCGCGCTTACGAACCATCTCGCGAGCCGCGGGTCGGATGATCAGGTCTAGGTAGCGGCGGCGAACCCGAGTGTCCTCGGCCAGTTCGACTGCCTCTCCCCCCTCGGTCTGAAAAACCTTTGGTAGAGGGCGAATAGCCTTCGCGGCGATAGCCCAGGCCGGAGCATCCTCGCCGGGTGCGGCCATGATTGACAGTTCACCGCGGCGTGAGGAAATGACTCGCCCGTGAACGAAGAGGATGTCACCAAGGTCAACGTCTGTTTTGTAGTCAGCGAGCGAATCCGCCCCGACCTCGGCGGCCGACAGCATGGCTTGAAGGGTGCGGCCCTCGCCGTCCTGAAGGGTGACGAAGCAAAGTTTCCCGGTGTTGCGAGAGAGCATGACACGGCCGACCAGTCCCACAATGTCGTCGGTCTCCTCGCCCGGCTCCAGCCCAACGCGTGTTTCGCGAACCGCAGCAATAGTGCTGGTTACGGGAAGCTCAGCCGGGTACGGGTCACGTCCCGACTCAAGCAGGCGGATGCGTTTCTCGCTCCGAACCCGCACCTGCTCGGGAAGTTCGGACGAGGGGGAAGCGCCACCGTCCGCAGTCAATGCGTTTGTCTCTGATTCAGTCACGCACGCAATCCTACCCAAGTCCGCATCCGGGCGACGCGCCCTAACCTTGGCCCGGGTGAATGTCAGTGTGGTCTTCTTCAAGTTGGCCGACCGCAGGTTTGAATCTCTCGTCACCGCGTTCCAGCGACGTGTTCACGTACGGCTCTGGTCCGCCCGCCTCGGGGCGGTCAATCTCAGACAGGTCGACGGAAGAGACTCGGGAGAACCAGCGTTCCGGGGGTTCCGCCCCTCGACTCACTTCGCTTCGTTCGGTGAGTGCCTGTCGAATTCTCGCTGCGTCCTGGCTGGCCAAATGATCAATGTACACATACACGTCACCCGGGACCGTTGCGGCCCGAACGTTCGCGAGTCCTCTTGCGCGTTCCCAGGGACCCTGGGATGCCACCTGGGATTGAATTCGCTCGTACGTTACAAACGAGGCGACATGTTGGACGCGCCTGCCCCGCACCACCATCGTCGTGGGGGTGAGGGCGACCCCCTTGCGTTTGTAGGTGAGCGGGTCGAACAGTCTGGCTGCGTTCGGCACTCCAATGAAGTGGGGAGTCGGACCGTTGGCGTGCATGGCCTCGTCGAAAAATGCCTCGGCGTCCTCGACCCCCAGGTCGGGGATCACCAGCCACAGGGCCAACAATGCTTCCCTCTTGTCTCCCACCGGCAGCAGAACCGAAGAGGCATTTTGGTTCGTTCCGTCGCTGCTTGTCTTGCTCGAAGCTTGAGAGATGTTGACGCGATACCAGCCGAACTTCCGCCACAGGAATGGCTGTGAGACTCGGACGGCGTGCACTCTGCGCGGCGGAATGGTCTCGGAGCGGGTCTCCAGAAGCCCGCGCCGGATTCGGATTCCGTCGGGAGAAACGGCGGCTCGGAAGTTGAACTCGCCCGCGAACCTCGTCCAAATCAAAGTGATCGCGACGATAAGGATAGGCAGGACGGTTGGGAGCGCGGCAAAGAGCGCGGCACTTCCGCCAAAGATCGCGCCGACCACCAGCGCGGCGATCGCGATGATTAGAAGCAGGATTGAGGTGACGAACGCGCCGGACACCAGGATTGATCCGAGAAGCCGCCCGGTGGGAATGGCGTAGAGCTGAGACTCAGGTGCCTCAACCGGTCCCCTCGGGTGAACCTGGGACGAGGGTGATGACGCGAGCGGGTCGGATGCGGCCTCTGTGACGGGGTCAGCGCTGTCCGAGTAGACACCCGCCGCGCGAGCCATTATTTCGGTTCGTAGTTCGTCGAGTTGCGCGGTAGCGAGGAAGCCAATTACAAGCTTGCCTCCCGCGCCACCAGCGGATTCAACGGTCAGTTTGCCCAGACCAAAGATACGGCCCAGTAGCGGATAGACCAGATCGACGGCCTGAATTCGTTCCAGGCGCACGTGCTTTTGCTGGCGGAAGAAGATACCCGTCCTCATCCACACCGCCTGGTCGGTCACCGCATAGGAGGTGGCTCGCCAAGCGAAGAACGAGTAGACGATAACCAGCAGGAGGATCACGACAATTCCGCCGACAATCGCCAGAAGAATCATGCCCGGACTGACGGAGAACCCGAACTCGCCGGCACTGATTTCACGAAGCAAGTCAACATTCTGGAAGATCAGAATTGCCAGAATGACAACGAATGCCTGCCAGGTGTTAAGAATAGGGGTGATCTTGTGAACCTTGCGCCACTGCGACGGGTCTACCCCTTCGTCCACCGCGCGGATCTTCGCGGGCTTCGACGCACCCGTGAGCGCCGGATCAATCTGCTCGCTCATTTTGCCTAGAGTCCCGAAAGATTCGCGGCACCAGCGGTAACCAGCTGCTCACGAAGTCGATTGGCTTCGGCGACGGGAAGACCGTCAATCGAAGCGTCAGTCGAAGCGGAAGCCGTGTGAAGCGTGCAGGATGCGATACCGACGGCGCGGGCCACTGGTCCCTCGTGCACGTCAACAAACTGAATCCGCCCAAAGGGGACGACATCCAGGCGACGGAACATGATGCCGCGGCGAACTAGCAGGTCAGAGGAAGTCGTCGCGTAGCCGAGCGCATGAACCTGCCGGGGAATCAGCCAGAGCAGCCAGAGGAAGACGGCGAGCAGAGCAGCGACGACAATCCAGAGATACGGGGTCAACGTAACGGCCATCACCGCCAGTATCACTGCTGGAATCAGGAGTGAGATCGCGGCACCGATCAACCGCACCTTGGCCAGGGCCGAAGAGACCGGTTTGAACTCCACACCCTCGGGGGCCAGAGGATCAGTCGCAGAACCTTCCGCTGGCATCGAATCAGTCACTTTGCCCTCCGTTAGCTGGTCCATGATTTGGAGCCCACTATCTAATCGTCGCACAAACGAAATGTTGCGGTTTTCCGGTGGACGGCACCTCCTAGGCTGCTCATAGGAAAATGGCGGATAATCAACCCATGAAGAACAATCGTGAGTTGCCCTGGAAGCTACTTGTGGTGGACGACGAACCGAACATTCGCGATCTGCTCGCCTCCTCACTTAGGTTTGCTGGCTTCACTGTGACGACTGCCGGTGATGGACTAACCGCCTTGGACCTGGTGCAAAAGGACGCGCCAGACCTGATTGTGCTCGACGTGATGCTCCCTGATATTTCCGGCTTTGAGATCACCGAGAAGTTGCGCGCATCGGGAATCCAGACGCCGGTACTGTTCCTCACGGCCCGCGACGACGCCCACGATAAGGTCGAAGGCCTAAATGCCGGCGGTGACGACTACGTGACGAAGCCGTTCGGACTGGAAGAGGTCGTGGCCCGCATTCATGCGATCTTGCGGCGCACTGTTGGCGAACCTGAAGAGGCGGGAATCCTTCGCGTGGCGGACGTCGAGATCGATGAGAACGCGCACGAGGTTCACCGGGCGGGTATCCCAGTTGATCTGTCCCCCACAGAGTTCCGACTTCTTCGGTACCTGGCGATTAACTACGGTCGTGTGGTCTCGAAGATGCAGATCCTGGACTATGTCTGGCAGTACGACTGGGGCGGGGACGCCGCCATCGTCGAGTCTTACATCTCATATGTCCGCAAGAAGCTCGCCGTTAAGCCTGACATGCCCGAACTTATCCACACCCGCAGGGGCGTTGGATACATCATGCGTGAGAACTCCTAGTCGTATGCACCCCATTAGCGGCCTCCGAGAGCAGTTTGGGCGTCTTCCGCTTTCGAAGCGGATGGTGCTGATTCTGGTCATAATCCTGGCCGTAGCCCTGCTAATCGCCGGGACCCTGATGATTGGAATTTTGCAGCGGCACCTCGTTGACCAGATTGATCGACAGCTGGAAGGCAGTGCTGAACAACTGGTTAGTCAGCTCAGCGACTATGAACGCCCGTCCGGGCAAGACGTGTTCCCGACAGACTACTACATCCGAGTCGACCCGATTGGGCAGTCCGGCAGTGCGGGGGAAATCCTTCGCCGAACCACCGAGGCGCGGGCCGGCAGGCCAACCATAGATGTGTCGACCGAATACCTAGAGCAGGTCTATTTGCTGGGGGGAGCCACCCATCCAATAACCGTGAGTTCGTCGGTTCCGGGAGCGACATGGCGGGCGATAAGTATTCCATTCACCGTGAGCGACGACGTCGCAGGGGTCGTCACCCTCGCCCTCCCCCTGGTTGGCGTCACCGAAACCCTCGCGACGACAGCATTTTCGTTCTTACTGGCGAGCGCGGCCCTGGTTGGAACGGCCTGGATAGTCGGGCACTACCTGGTCCGAAGGTCACTAAGACCGCTTAGCGACATCGAAACAGTTGCCGGATCGATTGCTGCTGGCGACCTCTCGAAACGCATCCCAAACGCGCCGCTCTCAACCGAGGTCGGATCGCTGTCTGCTTCTCTCAACTCGATGCTGGTGCAGATCGAGCGCTCGTTTGCTGCAAGCGAGATCTCGGAACAGAAGACTCGGCGATTCGTTTCCGACGCCTCCCACGAGCTACGCACCCCGCTCGCTGCGATTCGCGGATACGCGGAGCTTTACCAGATGGGAGGGGTAAGCGATGAGGAAATCGCTGACGTTATGACCCGGATCCAAGCTGAGAGCACGCGGATGGGGACCCTGGTCGAGGATCTGCTGACACTGGCTCGGCTGGACGAGAAGCCGACGTTGCGCCTGGAAGCCCTCGACCTGGTTGAGATGACAAAGCAGGTGAAGTCGGACCTTCACGCCATGGACCCAAAGCGCTCCATTCGCCTGGTTGCATCGCACGGACAGCGAATCCCCTCCACCCTGATTGTCCAGGCAGATCCGGGCCAGATCACGCAGGTATTTCTGAACCTTGCGGGGAATATCAACCGATACACTCCGCCGGGGTCGCCGGTCGAGATCGCATTGGGGACCACGCCCGGACGCGCGGTCGTCGAGTTCCGTGACCACGGCCCTGGGATTCCGCAAGAGGACCGAGGCCGGGTGTTCGAGCGCTTCTACCGCACCGGGAAGTCCCGATCGCGAGAACTGGGAGGATCGGGGCTAGGTCTTTCAATCGTGGACTCAATCGTCGAAGCTCATGGGGGTGAAGTATCACTCTGGGAGACCGACCCGCACGGCCTTACGGTCAGGGTGGTTCTGCCAATTGCGGGTCCAGAACGAGCATTACCTGAGATTTCCTGAGATTTAGCGTAGGAAATCACGCGAGCGTAGGCCCTCCTGGGATGACCTACGCGGCGAAC
Organism: Scrofimicrobium sp.; assembly: GCA_049291975.1. Taxonomy (GTDB): domain Bacteria; phylum Actinomycetota; class Actinomycetes; order Actinomycetales; family Actinomycetaceae; genus Scrofimicrobium. The sequence goes on along the minus strand of JBATQJ010000074.1, from coordinate 2,339 downwards.
ACGAATACGATAGAGCGTTGCGGCCTGCGCTTCCCATCGTGCGGGCTATAAGAGGCGATGATTGATTATGAATTTGGCTGGCGTGTCCGGAGTCCCCGAGTGGATTTATAGCGCCCTCGACTCGGCCCTGGTGTCGATTGGGGCAACCGCCGACGCCAAGACTCGTCGCGTCGAGATTGACCGTCTTATCAGCGCGTGGAACATGTCCGGTCGTTCCTTCCACAACGTTCGATATCTCAGTTCGGTGCTTGAGCAACTCGACAGCCTGGACGCTGCCGCCACCGACCCCGAAATTCTTCGGGTCGCATTTGCATATCGCGGCGCGGAGCACGAGGTCGGTTGGGAAGATGCCGGGATGGAGGACTCCCCCTCTTCGGTTCCCCAGATCTGCAACGCCGATGACCTACTGAGGCTCGGAGTGCCTGGACAGACCGTGGAGCGGGTCAAGGACCTGGCAAGGCAACTCGGTCAGCACTCGCCAAAGGCAGATGACCTGGATGCCAAGATCATCATTGACGCGGACCTGGCGATTCTGGCTTCGCCGCCTCAGCGGTACCGGAAGCTTCTGGAGGGACTGCGAGGCGAAGTCCCGTTCATGGACTCGGAAGACTTCCTCCGCCGCCGTCGCCGCGCCATAAAGCGGCTTCTGCTTCGTCAGCACGTGTTCTTCTCTCCGGTCGGCAGGCGCTGGGACGCCGTTGCCAGGGAGAACCTGGAAGCGGAACTCAACTCGATCGAGGCGAGGCTTTCCAGCGACGATGACGACAGTGAGCCAATGCCTGCCGACGAGGAGCAATCAGACACCGTCGTGATCCGCCATTCGCTTCGTTCTCCCGCCAGGGTCGCGGCAGCGGAGGAGGGCCGCGGGGAAGCAAGCGAGAGCAGCTTGGAGTCGACAGACCCCGGAGAAGACGGGGCAGGTTACGAGCAAGAGAACGTCGAGCAGACGGTGTCCGATCGCGAAGACGATCTTGCGAGCACGTCAACGCTGGAGCTTCTTCCAGATATCTTCGACTCGATCCGCCACCACCGGGACTAGGCAAGCGCCCCGAGCTCTACCAGGCGATTCGACTCGATCCGCCACCTCCGGGACTAGGCACCGCGGCAGCCAGGCCACATTAACGGAGCGATACGGTTCGTCGTCTTTTGTGCAACGGCGACATTGATCCCGCGGGAGGCCTGCGGAATTCCGACTATTCACAGCCGAAAGCTAACAATCTCCTTCACTGGAACCAATCCACACGCTGCGGAGCAACCCCGCTCACCCTCGGCATAGTTGCAGTACGCAGACGCGAGAAGACGACCAAATCGGAGGGAAAGACAATGACCATGTACCAGGTAGATTCCGAACAACTGGCAATGGCCTCAGGCAACATTACCCAGAGCGCCGAAGCCATTCGCGGATCGGTGGCGGGAATGATGGCACAACTTCAGGCGCTTGAGGGAAGCTGGGTCGGAACGGCGTCGAGTTCGTTCCAGGGACTGATCGCCAGGTGGCACGCAACCCAATTGCAGGTGGAGGACTCACTCACCGCGATCTCAAGCGCACTGGCGCAGGCATCATCCTCGTACGCGGATGCCGAGGGAGCAAACACGGCGATGTTCACGGGATGAGCCGATGACAGAGGGTGGGTGCCCTCCGGTTCAACCCGTCGGAGCACCCACCCTTTGTCGGGGACTAGTTGTCCCCCTGGTTTCTTGAACTAGCTAGCGGCCTAGTACATGCCACCCATGTCGTCGCCGCCGGGCATTGCCGGGGCCGGAGGCTCAGGCTTGTCGGCGATAACGGCCTCGGTGGTCAGGAACATCGACGCAATCGAGGCAGCGTTCTGCAGTGCGGAACGGGTTACCTTGACCGGGTCAGCGACGCCCTGCTCAAGCAGCTTGCCGTACTGACCGGTTGCAACGTTGAGGCCCTCACCGTCAGGCAGGTTCGACACGCGCTCAACAACGACGCCACCCTCAAGGCCAGCGTTGCGTGCAATCTGGCGCAGCGGCTCAGCAACTGCAACCTTGACGATCTGAACACCGGTTGCCTCGTCACCCTCAAGCGTAACCTTGGGGAGCGCGCGGGCTGCGGCCTCAATCAGAGCAACGCCACCACCGGCGACGATGCCCTCTTCGGATGCAGCGCGAGCGTTACGGATCGCGTCCTCAATACGGTGCTTGCGCTCCTTCAGTTCAACCTCGGTAGCTGCACCAGACTTGATGATCGCGCCACCACCGGCAAGCTTTGCCAGGCGCTCGTTCAGCTTTTCCTTGTCGTAATCAGAATCTGAGTTCTCGATCTCCGCACGGATCTGCTTGATGCGTCCATCAAGGGATTCCTTGTCTCCGGC
>JBATQJ010000073.1:0-2248 GCA_049291975.1 Scrofimicrobium sp. | reverse complement strand
ATCCTGAGCCAAGCCACATGCCTAAAGTTGACGCCAGTAAGCAGATAACCAACATCGCTCCCGCGTGGACGAGAGCCGCGAGATAACGGCGCTGTCTTATCAGCCTTGCGCCCTCGACCGAAGCGGTGCTGAAGGTCGAGTACCCACCCATAAGGCCCACTCCAAAGATTGAAAGCAGTGCAACGCTGTTAGAGGCACCAGACACGAGTCCAGTGAGTAGACCCAAGAAAAAACACGCGGTCACATTTACAACAACGGTGCCCACCGGGATGGAAATCTTGCTGCGAGTCGACACCCAGTTATCCACCGCAAAACGAGTCGCTCCTCCGACGCCGCCGGCGAGTGCAGTTAGAAACAGGATCATTTCTCTGCTCCCCTCGCCAAGGTTGCGCGGTGGCGCAGGTCGGCTAGTACGAGGCCGAAATAGGCCGTGGCCACACCTAGCAGAATACTGACGATTGCATAAAGACTTGCGAGCGGAATCTGACCTGCGTGTGCAACCTTGTCTATCTCCAACACGAAGGTGCTATACGTGGTGAATCCGCCGATGACTCCCGTACCAATACCGAGACGGACGGTGCGACGCCAGCCAGAGTCCTCACCCCCAAGAGTCAAGAACTCAAGCAGAAAACCGAGAGCAAGACTTCCGACGATGTTTATCCAGAATGTTGCCCAGGGCCACTGCCCTGGTTCCGGAGGAAATGCTCCCTCGATCAGTGCTCGCAAAAGCGTGCCGATCGCGGCTCCGGCCCCCACGAACGGGATGAAATGGAGAACCCCGACTCGCTTCACTTCTCCCACTTGCTTGCCGTGTCCTTCCAGTCGACCACGCTGAGTGGAACAGTCAGAACTGGTCGATGCTGGTGTTGAGCCAAATGCACGGCAACGGAACCCTCAAAGAACTCTCGGATCGCCTGAGTTCGCCCATCTGCCCTGCTACCAACCACTATGACTGCGGCATTGACCGCGCGGGCAAGGTGAGTCAGTGCCCTGTCAGGTCGACCCGCGAGATATCTGAACTGCCAAGGAATGTTGGTTCCGTCCATGCTCTGCTCGAGTCGAGCCTCGATGGCTGCTGATCGCTCCTGCCAATCCTGGTCGAGGCTGTCCGGGTTCAAAGCGACGTGCCTTACCGAACCGTCGAGCAACTCCTCGTGCACATATCTGGACGAATCGGCATAGGCGAAGTAGATTCCGTTTGAGCCAGTGGCCTGCGCGAACGAAATCGCAGTCGCCACAACGAGGTCGGGTTGATTCGGCACAACACCGACTACTATCGCGTTTCCAGCAAATGGGGTTAGCCGATCAAGTGACGGCTGAGGAGGATTGTGCATCGTCACGAACCATTCTGGGCAGGCCACTGTCCACCCCTCGGGGTTTACAGGAAGCCATCAGCCGAACGGCGGTTCGGGCGTGCGCCCAGGTGGGATCCATCACCTCGGCTGATACTACATCCCAGGGAGGGTTTCCCGCGCAGGAATTTCGTCCCGGAGCATTTCTGCCAGGCTGATTGCGTTATAGGGGGCGCGGCCACCGGCCGTGTTGTCAAAGTAGCAGTACACGTCCCTGCCTTCCTGGAGTAGCCGGGTCATCGCGCCAGCCCACACCGCGAGCTGTTCATCGGAATAGTCGCTGTAGTACATCTTTGGGGTGCCGTGTAGTCGGAAGTACGCGAATGAGGCAGTGACTTCATGAAAGATTGGAAAACGGTCGGGATTGTCCGAGGTAACCATCGCGACGTCATGCTCCTTGAGGATTGCCACGGCTTCGGGATCACTAAACGTCTGATTCCTGGGCTCGAGGGCATAGCGCAGCTGTACTGAGCGGTCCGGGGCCGACACGCCCGCAATCTCTGCCACCTCCGTAGTCGTTGCCGGTAGCTGTTTCAGGAAGTCGCTCAGGGTTGGTGCGTCGAATCTCAGCGAGGGCGGCAACTGCCAGAGGACCGGCCCAAGCTTGTCACCAAGTTCTAGCAAGCCGGAAGCGAAGAAATCACTCAACGGCTTTTCCACGTCCCTCAGCCTCCTAAGATGGCTGACGGTCTTCCAACCTTTTACCGCGTAACGAAATCCGTCCGGCACTTCGCTCGCCCAGTTCTGGTAGGTCGAGGGACGCATCAAGCCGTAGAATGGCCCATTCAGTTCGAGCGTGTGTATTCTTTCCCCAAAATACGATAACTCCAGTCGTTGGACCAGCCCTTGCGGATAGAACTTGCCGCGCCACTCCGGATACTTCCAGCCCGAAGTTC
>JBATQJ010000072.1:0-7834 GCA_049291975.1 Scrofimicrobium sp. | reverse complement strand
GACTGAAGGAGCTCGCCTTCGTTCTTGGACGTTGAGATATCGGGCATCATGACGTACTCAATGCTGAGTTTGTCACCGGCATCATTGGTACGAACGGTGTCGCCGTCCTTCAGCTTCCAGCCGAGTCCGTCCAGTTCCTTCTCGGCGCGTTCCTTGTCATAGCCGAACTCTGAACCGTTATCCTGGTAACCATCTTGGCCGGGCATGAAGAAGTGGTTCTCAAGAACCTGCTCTTCAGGGTTGATTTCGGGGATGCCGGCAAGGTCAGAAGCAGTGATCGATGCGCGATCAATGCCGCGGCCAATCGCAACGCGAACCGCCGGATCGTTGATTGCGGGGGTGTCGGCGTTGAAGGTGAAGTGACGCCAGGTCAGACCACCGGCGCGACGGATGTCCGCGTCAGAACGAGTCTCGGCCTGCAGGTACTGCTGGGCGTCAATAATGCCTTCAAGGACATCGACCTCACCGTTGGCGAATCCAGCCGCAGCGGTAGCGGGATCGGCCGCGCGGAACGAGACCGAATCAAGCAGAGGAGCCTCGCCCCACCACTTGTCATTCGGCTCAAGGTAAACGGTCTGCTGAGCCTCATCGACGCTCGCGAACTTGTAGGGACCCGCCCACCACTTGTTGTCGGGGGTTGCCCAGCCGGTGTTGAAGGTCTCTGCATCAGAGACACCCGCTGCCGGGAAAACAGTTGAAAGGGCAGCCGACCAGTCTGGGAAGACATCTGTGAAGTCAATAACGACATCGAACTCGGTGTCGCCCTGCGTTACAGACTCCCAGTGGTCCCAGCCATCGCGCGCGGCGCACTCGAAGGCCGAAACTTCGCCGGCCTCTTCCTCGGCCGCCGCAGTATCCTCAGCGGTGTCAGACTGTGCGGTGTCTCCCGCATCGGAAGCTACGCCACAAGCCTTCCAGGTCGCCTCGTAGTCCTTCCAGGTGATCGGGGTGTCGTCGCCCCAAATCGCCTTGTCGTTCAGGTGTAGCACGATCTGCTGCTTACCGTTCGCGGCTTTGTCACCAGTCAGTTCGTCATAAGACTTGACGTAGTTCGGGTTGGGGACGAATGTCGCGTCGGTTGCATAAACCCAGTTTTGGACACCGGTGAACAACGAAATGCGGCTCGCCAGGTCAACGTTGTTGCCAGCCTGGTGGATAGGGTTCCAGTAGCTGGGCATCGCCGAAATGGTCATGCGCAGTTCGCCACCCTGAGCAAGTGCATCGCGATCCTGCGGGTTGATCCCCGGATTGTCGCTGAGGACGGTATCGCCCTCGGTCTGTAGTGAGCCTGCGTTACCGCTCTGATCGGTAGATTGTCCGCTTCCGCCTGAGGAACAGCCGGCCAGTGCCAGCGCTCCTGCGGCGGCAACTGCGGCGAGGCCGTAGACCTTGCGTCGCATCAGTTACCTCCATATGAGATTTACAGAATTCTTCGAAGCCCGACCGTAGTCAGGGCCTTGTTCGCGCCGAAAGCGTCGCTTCAGGAGGCGAACATTGCGCTGGCAACACAGTGATGACTCACCGCGAGATGCTTGCGCAATCGACTAAAAGATTAGACCAGAAGGTAAGTAGGGTTGCCGTCCCAATCGCATTCGCCGCCGAAACGTGACCTAAACGGCCCAAATTGAGAGCCGGATTACAAGACCCTTTCCACAATGCGGGACTGGCCCGGATGGGTCATCTCGATCTTTCCGGGGCAGTCTAGAAACAATCGAAATCTAGATCGTGACCGGGTTTACGACTGGTGCCAAGATGCTCCTGGCTAGGGAATCCGGCGCATCATTCGGCGCGAACACGTTGATCGGCTGGGGGTAGTGGCAGGCCGTCACCAGGTCGATCTCCCCCGCGCGGGCGATCAATTCAGGACTGATCTCATCACACTTCTTCTGCTCTTCCTCAGGAAGCATCCGGTAGAGCGGGCACCTGGTTCTGAAGCGGCACCCCGACGGAGGGTTAGCTGGAGAAGGAAGGTCACCGGAAAGGATGATGCGACTTCGTGAGCGCTCCAACTCAGGGTCGGGCACCGGGATCGCTGACAGTAACGCCTGAGTGTAGGGGTGACGCGGATGTTTGAAGACCTCTTCAACGTCTCCGCTCTCAACGATCTTTCCCAGGTACATAACCGAGACCCGGTCGGCGATGTGCCGGACAACTGAGAGGTCGTGCGCAACGAACAGGTAGGACAGTCCGAGGCGTGACTTGAGGTCATCCAACAGGTTTATAACCCCAGCCTGGATTGAAACATCCAGAGCAGACACCGGCTCATCGAGAACCAGCAGGCTGGGCTCAAGCGCCAGGGCACGGGCAATACCGATTCTCTGTCGCTGTCCTCCGGAGAAGTGCCGTGGGTAACGGTTGAGGTGTGCCTTCTCAAGCCCGACCAGTTCAATCAGCTCGCCGACACGCTCGCGTGTCTGCTGCTTAGAAAAGCCGTTGTACTTCAGGGGTTCACCAATGATGTCGGAAATCGGCATGCGTGGATCAAGCGACGCCATCGGATCCTGAAAAACCACTTGTAGGTTTTTGCGAACCTGTTTGCGGTCCTTTCGGCTCAGATGCGCGGTGTCGTGTCCAAGAACAACAATCTTGCCGCCCTCTGGCTTCACCAGATCCAGAATCTCAAGCAGCGTTGTGGTTTTGCCACAACCTGATTCTCCAACCAGACCCATGGTCTCGCCAGACTTGATGGTGAAGGAGATGTCGTCGACAGCGTAGACCGTGCCGACACGCCTCTTGAACACCGCCCCCTTCATCAGGGGGAAGTACTTCCGAAGTTCTTCCACCTTCAGCACGTCCTCGCGAAGGTCGCGGTCTCGGCGACCCGACTCGCGATCAATGTGACGTGGGATTGGGTAGATGTCCTTATACGTCCAGTCGTGATCGTTGATCTCGGCAGCACGGATACAGGCAGTTGTATGGATTGAACCATCGAGTTCTCCGTGGATCACGGAGATGTCGGCCAGGTCGATGCCCTTGCTCTTCGACTTCGATACTGGCGCAGGAAGTAGGTGCGGCTCCCCATCCAAACAAGCCGCTGTTGCCAGCGGGCAGCGGGGGGCGAATGGACACCCCGTCGGCTTCTTAAGCATCGATGGTGGGTTGCCGTCCAGGGTTGCCAGCGCGCTGTCGGACTTCTCATCAGGACGAGGTAGAGCCCCAAGCAAGCCAATCGTGTACGGCATCCGCGCACGATAGAAAATGTCGTTCACCTCGCCGAACTCGACGACGCGGCCCGCGTACATGACCGCAACCCGATCAGCGAATCCCGCCACAACGCCCAGATCGTGCGTGATCATGATTACTGCCGCCCCGGTCTCCTTCTGGGCGGTTTTCAGTAACTCAAGCACCTGAGCTTGGATGGTGACGTCAAGAGCTGTCGTGGGTTCATCGCAAATGATCAGGTCGGGATCATTGGCGATAGCCATGGCGATCATGACGCGCTGGCGCATACCTCCCGAGAACTCGTGCGGGAATGACTTGTATCGAACCTCTGGGTTTGGAATGCCAACCAGCTCAAGAAGCTCCATCGCGCGCTTCTCCGCATCGCTCTTGCGCAGCTTCTGATGGATCTGCAGCGCCTCGACCAGTTGATCACCAACGGTGTAGACGGGCGTGAGCGCCGACAACGGATCTTGGAACACCATCGACAGAACTTTGCCGCGAATGTTCGACATGTACTCGTCAGAACGCCCCAGGATTTCGGTGCCAAATAGCTTCACCGACCCCTCGATCTTCGCGTTGTCATCAAGCAGGCCCATGATCGCCATGGAGGTGACCGACTTACCCGACCCGGATTCGCCGACAATGCCCAGGACCTCTCCGTGGCCCAGTTCAAAGTTGATGCCCCGAACTGCGTGAACACGTCCATCCTCAGACGGGAACGTCACGTGCAGGTCCCGAACCTCAAGTACCGGTTTGCCAGCAGTGGGTTCTGGAAGCGCGGCGCTCTCAAACTGAGGCCTTTCTTTGCTCCGCCTGCTCATGCCTCTCCTCCTGACTGAGAAGTCGGGTCTATAGCATCTCGAAGCCCGTCCCCCATGAAGTTAATGAAGACCAACATCAAAGTCAGGACCGTTGCGGGAGCCAAGAAGACCCACGGGAAGCTGGTCGCAACCTTTTGCCCGTCTGCGAGAAGGACACCCAGTGAGGTTTCAGGTGACTGCACGCCAAAGCCGAAGTAGGACAGGAACGTCTCGGTCATAACCGCGTTTACAACCCCGAGGGTGAAGTCAATGATCAGGAACGATGAAACGTTCGGGATGATGTGTCGGGTGATCGTCGCGAATGACGGCACCGACATGTACTTTGCTGCACGCACATAGTCCAGTGAGATAACCGAGAGAGTCATCGAGCGAACGACACGAGCCGTCAACATCCAGCCGAATGCCGCCAGTAGGAAGATGAGGGTCCAGGTTGCACCCCTTGTGCCACCGAACTTCTGCGAGATGATCGCGATAAGCAGGAACGAGGGAATCACCAGAAGTAGGTCGATAATCCACAGGATTGTCTTGTCGTAGAACTTCCCAAAGAACGCGGCTGATGCGCCGACGATTGCCGCAACGGTGGTCTGGATCAGGGCCACGCTGATGCCGATGACAATCGACTTACGCAGGCCCTCGATCACCAGGGCAAAGAGATCACGGCCCGTCTGACCCGTACCGAACCAGTGCTCACCGCTTGGCGGCTTCAAAAATGCAGAGTTATCAACGGTGGTGTAGTCCCATTTCCCAATGTAGGGGCCAACGATCGCAAATAGAACAATAACCAGGAAGCCGATCAGACCGACGACAGCAGTCTTCTGCCGCATAAATCGCCGAATAACAAGCTGGGTGCGAGTAAGCGACAGCGGCTCGCCAGATTCTGTCTCCGCGTCCGCTAGTTCCTCGTCCTGCAGCGCCACTGCAACAGAGGGCGTCAAGTGGCCCTTGGGATCAGGGTTCGCGGATGTCAGACCGTCGGGATCGAGTGGGAGTTCGCCCGCGGGGTCAGGCTGATTCGCCCGAGTGTTGTACCCATCGACTTCCCTCGTGATCGCGTCATCCGAGAAGTCAGGGTGCGAGGGATCGCGCGGAGCTTCGTTGAACTCCTCGTTGTCACGCATCGCCTCGAAATCTTGTTCGTTATTTCTCGCCATTGTCCGCCCCTAACTAACTCGCACACGCGGGTCGACGACAACAGTGAATATGTCCGCAAGCATCAGTCCCATGAACGTCATTGCCGCGGAAAATGCCACGACGGCAACCGTTCCGTTGATGTCGTGCCCTTGAATGGAGGTAACCGAGTAGATGCCCATACCGTGCCAAGCGAACAGTTGCTCAGTAACGGTCGCGCCCGTGAACAGACCGGCAATAACAAAAGCAAAGTATGTGGCCATGGGGACGAGGGCGGTGCGCAATGCATGCTTGCGTACCGCAGCGGACTTGCGTAATCCTTTGGCGCGGGCCGTGCGCACGTAGTCCTGTCCCAGGGTATCCAGCATCAGGTTGCGCTGGTACCTGGAGTAGACGGCAATGCCGCCCAGGGACATTGTGATAGTGGGCAACAGAAGGTGTTGCATTCGGTTGACAATTTCCGCACCAGGATAGCTACCGATTTTCCCGGTCTCACCGATGAACTCAAAGAAGCTCGTTCCTGTCGACTGGTTGAACTTGATCGCCAGAATCTGCAGGACAGTGCCGATGACGATGGTTGGGGTGGAGATCACGATCAGTGCCAGCAGCGAGACAACTCGATCAGACATCTTGTACTGCCGAGTCGCGGTCCAAGCACCAAGGGCTACACCGCCAATGATTCCGACAAACGAGCCAATGAAGATCAGGCGAACCGAAACCCAAATACGGGTCGCAAGGATCTCGTTTACCGATTTCTGCGCCGGGGTGTAGCCCCAGTCCCAATGAAGAACAACGTTTTGTAGCCAGATCCAGTAGCGTTCCAGAATCGGCGTGTCCGGATTGATATTCAGTCTGGTCAGCATTGCGTTGACAGCGTCAATATCAAGGTTTGGGTTGGTGAAGTCAAACGTCGCACGAGGGTTCAGCGCTGTTCCCGCCAGGAAGTACGCCAGCGACACCGCGATGAACAGCAGAACTGTGTAGTTCAGCAGTCGTCGTAATAGGTAGCGATACATATAAGTCAGATCTTTCAAGATATTCTCTGCCGCCTGCAGCCGACAGAAACCGCATCCGAGACTCAGTGACTGATCAGGTAAGCCTTCGTTGCTGGGTATTTACCCTACCCGCAACCAAATGAAACCATTGAACTTGCAGGCTTCAAGGTGACGCAGTAGAAACTCTGGGGCATCCTCAGGCAAAGAAAGGCCAAAAGACGGCCCCAAAAGATCCCCTTAATTGCAGAAGAATCGGAGAACAGAGGGGTGCATCACGAAGTCTCCGGCTACCGCCCCTGAGCTGAGCTTTTTGCACCGTTGCCGTTATCAAATGCACATGAACGAGGGTGCACCCCGCTAACAACCTAGAACACAATGGGTATGTGACTAAGGCTTCGGAGGAAACCACGCGGGACACGAAACTCTACGGTTCTCCCTTCCGTGCCTCACCTCAAACTTGGCGCACCCGTACAGTTGTCTCCTTGATGGTCCTGGGCGCGGTCGTGACGGCTCTTTCGCTCCGCCCGGCCGCTACGGCCATTGGCCCCGTACTCAGCGAAATAACTGCGGGCTTGAGCCTCAGTTCTACCGAGGCGGGACTGCTGACTGCCCTGCCCGGGTTCTGCTTTGCAATCGTGGGTCTGCTGGCGAACCGGCTCACTTCATGGGCTGGTGTAACGGGCTCACTCATCCTTGCCATGACCATCACGGCGATCGGCATGTTTGTCCGGGTCCAGACGGGCGCCTGGGAATGGTTCCTGTTCTTCTCAATCCTGGCCATGGCTGGCGCCGCAATCGGCAATGTTGTTCTTCCTGCCTATATCAAAGCCGAGTTCCCTAAACGCGCAGCCGCTATGGCAACCGTTTACACGACGGCACTAGCAGTCGGTTCGACGCTACCGGTCCTACTCGCCACGTCGATCACCCAAACTGTGGACGCTAGTTACCCCGGAACGGGCTGGCGCGTTGCACTCGGCGTGTGGGGCGTTTTTGCCCTGGTAGCGCTGCTGATCTGGGTACTCCTATATATACGAGTGCCCCACTTCCGAGGACGCGGAGAAGTCGCCAAACGCTCCGGCCACTGGTGGAACATGTTCAGGTCACCGACTGCGGTTGCCCTAATGTTCTTCTTCGGCCTCCAATCCATGCAGGCGTACATACAGTTCGGTTGGGCTCCGTCTGCATACCGCGCCGGCGGACTCAACCCTGACGCCGCTGGCATCATGATGACCATCATCGGCCTGTGCGGCATCCCCGGCGGCCTAATAATGCCGGGGGTGGTGGCGAGGAGGAGGGGGTTGCGTCCCGCGATTGTCCTCTTCGGAGTCTTTCTGGCTGTTGGCTATCTGGGGATCGCGTTCGCCCCGACAACCGTCCCCTGGCTGTGGGCACTTTGTCTTGGCATCTCTGGATTCTGCTTTCCCACCGCACTTGCGCTGATTATCGAGCGGACGAGGAAACCCGGAGTAACCGCCTCAGTCTCCGGTTTCGTCCAGCCCATCGGCTACCTGTTGGCTGGTGGTGGACCCTTCCTCGTCGGTGCTGCGTTTGGGCAGGTCGGCTCCTGGCCACCGATCCTCGTCGTCCTCGCGTGCACGTCCGTCCTTCTGGTCGGAGCTGGCCTCGTGGCGACCAGAGACCGCTACATCGACGACGAACTACGCTGACCCCAAAAGCCGTCGGCCTCAACAAGCAAACGAGTGCCGGTCGGTAAGATTGCACTATGAG
>JBATQJ010000071.1:0-3894 GCA_049291975.1 Scrofimicrobium sp. | reverse complement strand
AGAAACTCATGTACAAGATCCTGCGGCGTATCCGCGCCGGCCTGCCGGCGGGCTTGGCGGAACTGGCTCAACTCGGCCGGAGCCTGTGGAGGCGGCGGGCCGACATCCTGGCCTACTTCGATACCGGTGTCTCCAACGGGCCGGTCGAAGCGATCAACGGCCGCCTGGAACATCTGCGCGGTATCGCCCAAGGCTTCCGCAACCTCGACCACTACATCTTGCGGTCCCTACTGCACTCCGGCCAGCTCGCCGAACGAGTCAACGCACTCTGAAATCCCAAGAGCCATATTGCCGGTGGTGGCCTACGCGGTGGCCGGTGCGGCGCTGCTGGTGGAGGAGCCGTTCGGCCTGGTGCTGGCCGCGGCCGGCTGCCTGCTGGCCATCGTGTCGGCGCTGGTGATCTCGTGGATCGCATTGGTGGAGGTTCTGCGGTGATGCCCCTGCGTCGGCAACCGGCTGGAGGGAAACTTGAAGTTGGTCGAAATATGACTATTTTTGAGGCCAAACCTGACAGCCCCGCGACCAACACTCGGCGTAGTTGATAGCAAGCGCGGGCATCGCCACAGATACTGCAGATCCGGGGGCATCTGAGCCCAGTATTACTCCGGCAGTGGGAAGCACAAATCCTGACCGGAAGGCGGGGATGATTAAATGCCGATCATGAAGCAGTCGTCTATCGGCTCGGTTCATAAAGCGCACACTGACATTCTCAAGTCCGATCAGGGACGACGATATCTGGTTGGCAAAATCTGGACGGTCGCGATCATCGCTGACTAGGAATCGGATCTTGGTCCTTGTTAATTGACGTAGTTTGTCTAGGAACGCACGCACTTGCTCTGGTTTGCTAAAAAGGTAGCGATCAACCCAGATTACATCTTCTGCGCCGGCCAACAACTCACCAAACCGGATAACTGAATCGGCCAGATTCGCCGGCCACCCGGGGTTCCTAGAAGAAACTTCACCCTCGAGTCCGGAGTCGGACGCCAACGTGGAGAGTTTGAATGCTCCATCCTTGTCTGTTCCCAAGCATCGCAGATCCTCGCGAGATCGTATCCCTACGTCTTGAATCTGACGATTCCCGGTAATTACTTCGACAGCCTCTGGAGAAAGTTGTTCAACGATCCGACGTCGGTTGTTTCTAAGGTGTTCGGTTGCGTCGACTTCGCCTTGCCTTCTCGTAGCCTGTGAGAACTTTCGAGCAAGCCAGGTGGACTCCCCAACTACGCTCCTCAAATCATCAAGGCCCCATTCGAGATATTTGGAATCATCTATGTCTAATACTGGCAAGGCTACGGTCCTCGCTCTGCTTATTAATGGGCTTCCAGAAAACCTCAGATCAAGCGTATCGCCTGACCTGGCGACAAGGAGCGCACCGGTATCGCGTGCCGATTCGGCGTCTATAAGCATCCGATAGAGCATCGAGTGCAGAGCGCCTCCTTGTGAGCGTCGGATCGCAGTCCCGTAGTCATCGAAAATAAGTTGAGCGTATCCATTACTGTCGAGCGCGGTCTTCACATCAACGCTGATCTGGTCTCTAATTGACGATTGATTCTCTTCCGTAATTGAACGGCCGTTGATGAGTACGGAAGATTCCCCGAACGTTGCTTGCAATGAGCGACATACTGTACTGAGACCCCAGCGCGGTAGTGCTCGCAGTAGGACGATATCGCCTTCAAGTAGCATTTCGGCTATTTCATTGATCCACAATTGTTCGCTGGGAAGCCAACTATCCACCAGCCTGCACCGCCCGCTTTACTGCGCGAATTCGTGGCTCTGTTGTCTGGTCGATCGTGAGCCCGTACGGACCAGAATGGATGAGTCGGCGAGGGTCTTCCTCGAAAAGCAGCCTGCCAATCTCTCGATCCTCAGAATCCGCGGACCATAGGTCACGAAGCAGCTCTGCCTCGTTGGGAAACCACTCACCGAAAGAACTGAGAATCTCGGCTGCCTGGCGAAATGGCGAACCGTCGCCGTCTTCACGAGCGCTACTCTCCACTGATTCTAGCGACATATGCCAGGGGACTTCGTCCTTTGGCCGACCCTTTGCGGCGAGCGAGCAGGCTTTGCGTGTGAGGAGAGCATGCCCCCCGTATTCCTCAAATAAGAAGTTAATTACCTCGTGATCGCGCACGCGTACGCCCATTCTGCGACCGAGATCTCGAACCATTTCAGCCATCTCGTTTTTTGATAGCGGCGCAAGGAACATGAGGCGAACCAATTTATAAATCAGGTTGTCCGCACCACTACTTAGCAGTGGTCGCTCAAAGAGTGCGGGGTCCACGCCGGCGCAAATTAACACCAATCCAGAATTCGGCTCTGCGCTTTGAATCATGCCCCTTAGTTGCGTGAGAGTGAGGAGCATTTCACTTGCTATTGATCCGAGGTGCGATCGATCGGGATGCAGTTGATCGATCTCATCGATAAACACCTCCAATCGACTACCTGCATGGCGAGATATGGATTCGAGGTCTCGAAGCCAGTGGAGTTGCATAATTTCGGGTGTAACCTTGAGCTCTCCATGCCGATTCAACGTACGCATTCTTGGCATATTACCGGTAACCCGGTCTACTGTCTCCCACGCCTTCTCGAGTATTTGTACGCGAAAATCATCCGCACTGACCAGTCCGCTGATATCGACCCATACCACGGCGCGATTGGCGTCGCGACGTTTGCCTGCTACGAAGTTCAGCAATGATGTTTTTCCTGTTTTTCGGAGGCCGAACACTCCTACGGACTGACCACGCTCAATTGCGGATATTATCTGCTGAAACTCTGCTGCTCGGCCGAAGAACCCTCCTGGGTCGTGGACGGGCGTAGTCATATCGTAGTGGTCGACCGCGGTAAGCACCTCGGTCATTCTATGGCGTATGTCCGGAGAATTCTTTCCGAGGCTTCCGAGGTGCAGGTCGATCGCGGCGAATTCGCCTCGACGGCGTCGCAACAGTCTTTCTACGTCGCCATCGAGACTGGCGACAATCAACAAACCATGGTCTACGCGGGCATTTGCGGCGATTCTGCGCTGAATTAACTCAAGTAGCCGTGGCTCTACTTTCTCGTATTCCGCATATACAAGTTGTATTTCTAGGTGGGCATCAAACATCTCCGCTACATTCGGTTGCAACGTGATGTTCAGCCACCACCGACGCGCATCTACCAGGTCTTGTTCGCAGCGCCAGATTCCACATCCAGATTGGTTGAGGTAGGAAAGTAGTTCATCGCCGTGGGCTGTTGTCTTGCTGAATTGAGTCTTGTATCGTTCGAGTTCGAACTGTCGATCTGTGTGTGGTGTTTTAGCGCCTCGCCCGTATCGGGTATCGCTGCACATGGTGCTCCTTCGTGGATATCGCTAGCAACCCTGTTTCGGTCAGCACGCTGCTCGCTCGGCTATCGTCAAGGCCGCCGATGAGCGGTTGCGGCTGATCGTAAGGACCCGTCGCCTGGGTCCTGGCCTAGGAACGAGCCGATCTTCTGTCTGTGCGGCCAGCCTGGCATAGAGACGTCGATTGCTGCGGCTCTTTGGTCTGGCGTGTTTGAGTTGACGGCCATGCCGAGACCTCAGCGGTAGGGCATAGTGAAGAGCAGTGAATCGCCGCACGGGCACGGGGTCCGAGAGGACGGCGACGCGGAGAGAGTGAGTTCCTGGTGAGTGTCAGCGGCAAGGTGGTCCATTTCGACGCCAATCGTGGTTTCGGTTTCCTGTCCCCGGCGGACGGCGGCGACGACGTCTTCCTGCACATCAACGACATCCAGGGCATCGACGAGGGCCAGCTGCGCCCGGGCGCCCAGGTGGAGTTCGACGTGGAGGACACCGAGCGCGGCGCCAAGGCCACGAACCTGAAGATCACCCAGGAGGCTCCTCCCGGTGAGTCGCCGGCCGCCGAGCGCGCGCAGCGC
>JBATQJ010000070.1:0-11687 GCA_049291975.1 Scrofimicrobium sp. | reverse complement strand
TACGTGGTCGACCAGTTGGTGAACACTCTCGGTTCCCTGGAGGGCCTGAGGGTCGCGGTGTTGGGTGCTTCTTATCGGGGCGGGGTCAAAGAGACCGCGTTTTCTGGCGTGTTCCCCACGGTGGAGGCTTTGCGGGCGGCAGGAGCTGACGTAGTAGTCCAGGACCCCATGTATTCGGATGAAGAACTCACGAAGTTTGGGTGGGCTCCCTACCACCTGGGTGAGAGTGTGGATGCGGTGATTGTGCAGGCCGACCACGCCGAGTACAAGACTGTTGCTCCCACTGATTTCCCCGGCATCAAAGTCCTCTTCGACGGACGCCGCATAACCAACCCCCAACTCTGGCGTGGCACGCCACGACACGTAATCGGCGAATAGCGCTGATGGCACAACTCGAATCCACCGCTCCGGACTCTGGAACGCCCTGCACTTCACCTAGTCCGCAGCGGTTAAAACCACGGCATCCAGCACTGTGACGGGGACTGTTTCGTTAAGTGTTGGTGTAACTACGAGTCACGAACTACCATCACCAACTCTGCCAGCGGGTCCCAGACCAGCCAAGATCAAGCCTCACAGCGTAACTGGCGATTTTGGTTTCTAGTAGTCCTTCGGGTCTGGCCAGCGGTCAGAGACGGGATGACTGTGGTGGACTAGTCTCGCCGGGGTGCCAGTGATGCTGCTTCGAGTCGAGCAAGTTGTCTTCTTGAGTCGAAAGGCATGTAGTTATCACGTACGGGCTTGCCCCAACGACTCACTACCTCCCAGACTTCACGGGCATTAACCGTGGTATCTCGAGTTAACGACTCAAAATGAAGTGCCCTTGTTTCGGCTAGCCAAACAAGTCGAAGCCCAAGAGATCGAACTTTGAGGCTAAGGTCTACGTCATTAAAGTTCGACGGCAACGCGAGATTGAAACCGCCGACATCTCTGAAGACTTCCCGTCTCATAGCAACACAGGCGGCCGTCAGTCCGGAAACTTCGTGGTCAAAGACTAGTTCGCCGAAGTACCCCAGTTCACCGTGAGGATAGCCGAGGTAGGCATGCATAAACTGGCCGTTTTCAATTACCAAACCGGCGTGCTGGATTCGTCCATCGGAGTAGTCGAGTCTTGCACCGGTCATTCCTACATCAGGTTCACGCAGTGGAGCACAAAGCGAGTCGATGAATCGACTCGAGATGATCTCCATGTCGTCATTAAGAAAGACGACGATGTCCCCTGTGGAGGCAAGGAATCCGAGATTGCATTTCTCTGAGAAGTTGAATGGTGCGTCATACTCTTTGGTCACAAGTCTTGAACCACAGACTGCTTGAAGCTCATCCAGAGTTGACTGGGGAGTGCCCCTATCGTGGACAATCACGACTTCCAGATTCTGATGTTGCGTGTGGCTTAGTAGTGACCGGACATTCTCAGTTACTAGTTCTCGCTTCTCGCCGCGGATCAAAGCGGTTGTTCCTCGAGTTGGTATAACAACCGAGACTCGAAGGGTGGGGTCCAAAGTGCGTTCCACGGAGTAGGTATGGGCAACCGAAGTCTGCCCCACCTTCCAGTCGCCTAGGCCGATACGTTCGAGGTGCTCCTGGACGGCCTTCATCCCCGCAACAGTTGCATAGTCTTTGGCACTCGGGTCGCCGGCCGCTGAGCCCGGAACCATTCGCCAATGATAGAGAATTTCAGGTATATGCGCCACTTCATCGGAAAGCTCCGTAACCCGAAGCGCTAGGTCATGGTCCTGCGAACCATCAAATCCCTCGTGAAATCCACCCACTTCACGGACTAGATCGTGACGAAGGGCTGAGAGGTGGCCCAGATACATTTGATGACGCAGGCGTTCAGGCGACCAGTCAGGCTTACGAAACTCACCGGAAAAGTTGCCCGCGTCGTCAACTTTATCCTCGTCTGAGTACACATATCCCGCGAGTGGATTATCTTTGATTGCTCTGTCGATCTCAGCGAGAGAAGTGGGGACGAGTAGGTCATCATGGTCAAGAAGAACGATCCATTCTCCAGATGCTTTGGCCAAGCCGTCGTTTGAAGCTCTAACAATGTGCCCGTTCTCGGAGCGTTCCACAAGCTTGAGGCGATTGTCATTTGATGCGGCGTTTCGAAGGACTGTCAACACCTCAGCATCACCCGAAGCGTCGTCCACAAGGATCCACTCCCAGTCTCTGAACTCCTGCCCCAAGACTGAATCAATCGTAAGTTGCAGGTGATCTGGTCTGGGCTTGTATACAGGCGTTACCAGAGAAAAGCGGGGTTCGGATTTCAACGCAACCCTGCCTTCCGAAGTGTATTACCCACGGCTCGACGGAGCTTGCCATAAGGAGTTCTACTGAGCCTCTTATAGGCCGCCTGTGCGTCTTCAATCGAGGCGGCGAGCCGAGCGTGGGTCTCGATAATCTCAGTTCTTAGCTCATGGTCAATATCATTGCGCTGGTCGAGCTCAAAGCGAGCCTGCCCCAGTGATTGCTCCATGCCTATGGCATAGTCTCGTACAGTCAAGATCGTCTGGCGTTCCTTGTCGAATACGGACATGAGGTCGCGAAGTCTCCGAATAGTTTCATTTGCAGTCGCGAGCTCTGCCTCTAGTTGCTCGATGCGTTCGTGAAGCTCCGTCTCAGCTTGTATGGTAGGGAACCGCTTCGAGACACTCTCATCGAGATTCTCACTAGGCATCTCTGAACCTGTCTGTTCTTCGGTGGTCATTCTGGTCGTTTCCTCACTTGACATCTTGGGTAGCGGCTAGGGTGTCTAACAGATGCCGAATTGTTATGCAAACAGTCTAGGCACAGTTAATCATGCGATACGCGGTAAATGCTCTCCACTGAGGTCATGTTCTAGACGGGATGCTTATAACCCACTGATCCACTTGTTGTGGATGCGGAGTTTTAAGTCTCAAAGTCAACCGATCATCGAGACAATGGCCGTCTCGTTAGCGAATCCACTAGGATTCAAAGTTATGTAGCTTCTTCTCATGCTAATGAAGTCGGGAGGCTACCGATTCAGAGGCAAGAGTCAGTAAGGATTGAGTTTCCGGCCTATCTCTTTGATCTATTTGGTGCACGAGTTTCGTCGAGTGCTTCTATGGTAAGCAGAGAGGGGTACAGAGAGCCTATAGCCGGGGATACTTAAAGGTGAATGCAGGAACTGAGAGCATTTGCTCCATCGATTCGAAAGTCAAAGGGACACTCGCTTCGGTTGTGACTGACTGGATAATGCCTCGGTTGTACCAAGGCATTTGCCTACATACAAGACGGAAAGGTAGTCACAATGGGCATAGCTAACTCACGAATCTTAATAGTTCAGCCGTTTTTGTTCAGGTTTTCTGGTTCAGAGATTGTTGCAATTGAGTTGGCTTCCGCTTTGGTTGAAAGTGGGGCCGAGGTCGCTATCGTCTCATGGGGACACAGTGCGATGATGGCTGGCGAGGTTGCTGATGTCCCTGGGGTGTTGCTGCTTGATCTAGATTCTGAAGAATTTACAGAATACCTTGCTCAAGGTGTTCCCGACTTGGTTTGGATTCATCAGGGGTTGATTCCGGAGCAGCTATTGCTCGCTAGTGGGCAAAAGACCAAGTTCGTATTCGCGCACCTTTCAACAATCAATCCCTTTGAAATGCCCTTCGCGCCGGAGATTGAACGACAGCTGGCAAGTTCGATCTGGTTTGTTGCGCCGGAAACTCTGGAGTGGTTTGAACAAACCGGTGAATTTGAGGGAGTTCCCAAGAATCGTCTGCACGTCTTTGGTAATCCTGTTCCTTCTCCATTTCATATTGCTAGAGCGATCCCTTCGGGAACCCTTAGCTCGGCCCTTGTGGTGTCTAATCACATACCACGGGAACTAATTGAGTCCATTGATCTACTTCGAGATGCGGGTGTCGAAGTCACCGTCGTTGGGGCAGAGCAGGGTGGGGTCGAGGCTGTGGCTCAAAGAGTGACTCCCGAACTGTTGACCCGCCATGATTTGGTCATAACTATTGGCAAGACCGTGCAGTATGCACTTTGTGCAGGAGTTCCTGTGTACTGTTATGACCATTTCGGAGGGCCAGGTTGGCTTTCTGAGAATAACTTTGAACTTGCTCGTTATCACAACTTCTCTGGGCGTGGGTTTGACAAGAAGTCATCGTCCCAGATATTCGATGAAGTTACTTCCGGCTTTGCAATTGCTCAAGACTATGCAACTGAGTCGATTATCGACGCCCGTTCGCAGTTCAGCTACGCCAGAGTTTTGGCTGAGCTAACGAAACTTTTAGAGCAAGAAGCTCCGAATATGGGTTCCCTGTCTGATGATGTTTTGAACGGCTATTTCAGCGCACATAAGACAGTTCGAGATTTTGGATTTTCCTTCTATCAGGGGATAGCACTCACACAACAACACGTTTCAAATCTGGAAGCGCAGGCAATGAATACTGCTTCCTATACGGAACGATTAGAGACCGAGCTAGACGTAGCTAATGCCCACATCGCAAACTTGGAGATGGCGGTCGCGGAAGCACATGAACATATTGCCGCCCGACGCCCAGTTGCTCGAGCTAGGCGTCTTGGACTCCGCGCCTGGTCTGCGCTCAGAAGAATGAGTTCATAATGATGCTCCCCTGATCACTATGCTTAATTGAGTAGTGATGTCCCCTTAACTAGCTTTATATTCGTGAGAACTGTTCAGGGTCGTCCGCGAGAAAGATCTGTCGTCACAGAGAAGGTGGCTGATGAAAGGGCTTCTTCGCCAATGACCAACTTCCTGAAAACGCGGAAACACCGGGAGAATCAGAAAATGGTAAGTACCTGATTGCGTGGCTTGAACGGCTACTCGACAGGTAAAGCAAGCCAACCCCGAGGAGAGACCCTAGGGTTGCCGTGATCGTATCCGAGTTGCGTCGGTCAGAAGTCGGGTGACGTTCTTGAGCCGATAGGCGTGAAAGAATCTCTTGAACGGTTGACCCGAGTGTCGGTCGCGAACGTGTAGTGTGACCTCTGAGCCATCTAGGGTCGGATAGACGTAAACGGTACAGACTTCTCCCCACCCAAATAGGTTTGGCTTAGTCGAGAACTGAACGCGGCGCTCATTCCCCCATATCTGGTCTAGCACCAGACTCGTATCGCTTTCGATAGCGTTGATCACTACCGTGAGAGCGCACTCAGAGTCGAGATTAACGTTTAATCGCACCGGCGGCTCCCGATGGTCCCGTATAGGGTTAGCCATCGATGCTCCCATTTTTCTTCGAACGGACTCTGGGCGACTGATTGTCGCTGGATGTTGGGCTATAACGATCTGGATTGGAAGACCTAGACGTGGCGAACTCGCGTCTTTGGAAGTGTCGGGCCATTGCGAAGAATCCAGCCAGGACTAGTCCCCCCAGTGCAAGAACTGAAACAATGATTCCAGTTCTGAAGAGTGGTGCTTCATACTGAATGACCACTTCATGACTTCCAGCCTCGGCCACCCGGATTGCAACTATTGCATGGTCTGCGTCGAGAAGTTCTGCGGTCTCACCGTCGACCGTTGCGGTCCAGCCACCGCCGCGAAGTGGGTCAGCGATAACTAGCCATCCGGGTCCATTAGACGTGACAGTTGCCGCAATGACGTCCGTATCGGTTTCCTTGATCTCAACTGTCGCTGTGCTGTTTGAGTCGGGTTCTTGATCACCGATGTGCTCTAGTACTACGGTTTCCGCCGATAGCTCGCCTGATGCCAGAAGGTTAAGACGCTGCTCTGCATCGGCTTCAATTACCGAGGAGTTTGCCCACCTGAGACGATCTAGAGCATTGCTTCGCTGGAGGATTATGGAATCACCTGTATGCACCACAGATAGTTCATCATTTGGTGACCTGATCGGCGCGGCGATGATGGCGCCATAAGTGTCGGTCGCGAAGGTAATTGTTGCGGGTGAATCTGAAAGATCGAGCTCGAGATGCCAGGAGTCAGACTCACTAAGGTCCCCTAGCTCAAGGAGGATGTCAAAGTCCGATCCAATCCCGGACATCGTCAATTCTCGACTGGTCAGTTCTTTTCCCTGAATTGATACTGCCGAGACCCTTACGGTTGCAGGAGACTCAGGCAATCCATTTTGAGCCAAAACCGTGAGTCTCACACCAAGTGCAGTTCCATTGAACTCTCCAGTTTTGAGCGAAGAGGAAGAAGAAAGCTCTGCAGTACCCACAGTCTGCGAGACGGGGTCGGGCACTCCGTCTACAGGATCTTCCGGGCTTTGAACTAGGTACTTTACGCCAAGGCGATCAAGGATCGGGCTATGAACACTAGTTTGTACGTAGCTGGGTTGAAGCGCTGTGTAAGTAGGCGTTAGAAAAAAACCTTCGTCCACTCGGGTTAGGAGTTCGTTCCATGCCGGGTATGTGAACCCGTGTCCATTCAGAGCACGTAGCTTATAGTAGCTACTGGTTCCTGGCAGCAGCGTCTGGCCCACCGAGACATACCGATTTTGTTCAAGATGATCTTCCAAATAGGAATGAGTCGGGGTCGCAGGATAGAACGTCCCAATATCGGATAGAGGCCACCACTTCTGGGCGACATCAACTGCTGGGACTGTTGTCGCTACCAACGCAATCGCGACTGTTAACGATGCTGTTGACCGAGTCGGCGCTAGCCACACAAGCGTAGTTGCGACTAGGACCGCAGTCATTATTGTCAAAGCAACCCAGATCCAGGTAAATGAGAACTGCGGCCATTCGGCGCTCACGGACTCACGAATGGAGATGAGAATTGGAAGCGAAATCGCGGCAACGGCAGCCAAGCGCAGTGCCGTAGAGCCTAAGGTACGGAAGGAGGGTGGCCTAAGTGTCTGAATCTGTTGTTTGAGACCCTGTCCGTCGAAGACGGCTGCGGCCCCGAGAGCAGCGAGAACTGCAGCAGCAAAACCGATTACCGACCGGGTTCGACCGATTGGACTGGAGGCAGTCGTAGGCAGCACCTGGATGGCAGTGAGTAACGGGCCACCTACATAAACCGCAATCATTAAGACGATCAGCAGAGCAGCGAAAAATGGCATTACGGCTTTAGGGAAGGCAACGCGTGGCCGTATGAGAAGAGATACAAGTATCAGAACAAGAGCGCTCGCCCCAATGTACGAGAATCCCTCAACAAAATGCGACGGCCACGAGTCCATGGTCCAATCGGGGAAGCCGAGGAGGTAGGGCACAATTGATGTCGAGAGGGTCTCAAGTGGGAGGTGCGAGCCTCGTCCAGATCGAATTTCAAAGTCCACGTTGTGAGATGCGAACCATATGAACGGGAGGATTTGGAAAGCGGAGAGGCCAATTCCGAGGATCACACCTACTGTAGAACGTAGAAATGACATTAGTGCTATGCGGATAGGTGTCCGTATCGCGATAACACGTACAACAAAGTACGCGACCACTGAGTACATTGCGTATGCCGTTACCGCAGGAAATCCTCCGAGCAACATTGACGCGACTACTAGCGCCATCGGAATGGTGTCCGTCCATCGGTGGCGTGTTGCTAATCGGTCCGTTGCCCAGAAGAGCAGTGGGATCATCGCTGCAACCCGTGTTTGTGGCCAGTTTGTCCATGCGACCATGAATCCCGAAGTAACAAAGATGATCGATGCCAGTGGAACTGTAAAGCTTGGGAGTTTCCACTGACGACGAAGCAGTAGATACATGCCTAGGGATACAGCGATGACCTCCATTAGTTTCACCCCGGCGGGCGCTGCTGAGGCGGGTAACACCCACCACGGCAATGACAGTGGGGAAAAGACGGCAGAATTTGGTAGAGCCCCCAAATCACCACCCCCATTGTTGTACGGGTCCCACTGGGGGAATATGCCATCGAGTGTCTGGGATGTAATTAGGTGGGCGGTTGGTGTAGCAGAATCAATCGTGTCGCCAATACCTCGGTTCACTATCGGTTCTGGCTCCAGGACGGAGTTCCACGGGGCGTACCCGGTCAACATGTTGGTGCCAAGAAAGACCTTGTCGCCGGTGAGGCCTGGGACGACGGTTAAGAGCACCAGTACGACTAGGCATAACCATCCCAGAACGGTAAGAATAAGGTCTGCTGAAAGGCTCGTTTGTGACTTACGGATCTGACGTGGTTCAGACACCTCCGTTGCAAGTTGGTTCATGCTGGAAATACTCTCAGTTTCTATCATCAGGAGCCTCGGTCTGCTGATTCTCAGATAGCAGTCTTGGTTTCAGGCTGATATCGGCGTGCTACCAATGAGGCCCCGATTCCCCATCCCAGATCGCCGATCGTGAGTAGCACTCTCGAAAGCAGAATCACAGCTAAGACTGATCCCTGGGTCAGATAGGCGGCCAGGACAGCACCCAAGACGACTTCACGTACTCCTATTCCTGCGGGTACAAAAAACACCAGAAACCCGACGGTCCAAGCAAGGGCGTATCCGCCGGTAGCAAGTAGGAAGGTGCTGATCGTTGCGCTCATTCCCATTGCAGTCAACATCGACCAGATTTGGAATCCGGCTACTATCCAAGCGGCAGTCGACCATGCGATTGCTGCCGCCCATGGTTGCCACCCCAACGGCTTTTCCAAAGGCTCTCTTCCTAGCGCGCGTAGGGCCAGCGAGATTAGCCTGTTGAGGACGGGAGGAATCAGGAGGAAGATCAAAACCGGTAGGAATGCTGCGGTCCATCCGTAATCTGATCTGACTCCGCTAGGGCCAACCAGGAGTGTAAGGACAGCAAAAACCATTCCTGTGAGGATGGAAACCAGCATCGACGTTAGGAGCACGGTGACAGATCGCCGTCGGGAGATTCTCTGTTCCACACCAGCTTCGGCGGCCGCCACAAAGTTCCAGACACCGCCAGGCAAATACTTCGCAACTTGCGATACAAAGAAGATTGTTGCGGCAGGTCCGGGCGCAACGGAATGGCCCATGCCATTCAACAGATGTCTCCACGAGAGCATCGTCATGTATACGTAAGCGAAGGACGCAACGAGGGCTAGCGAAGCCTGCCACCAGCTCAGTTGTGCCAGCCCCGCAACAAACTCATTCCACTGCGATGCTACTGCCCATGCTGCCGCGGCGATCGCAACAATCATGAATGTTGCGCGGAACCCGCTGCTCTGGAGGAAGGAGACAACCCGCTTCATTTCAGAGCTTCCGTGAGGGGAGCGGATACGTGGTACGGGGTGAACGCCCTGTCAGCTAACTCGTAGGCGAGGCGCTTCATCGTCACCAAGAGTTCACGGTCATCTGACAACTTCACCAGGATCTTGGCTAGTTCGTCGCCATCACCCGCGGGGCACCACATAACCGTGTCATGAAGCATCTGTTTTTGAGATTGTGTGTCTGACGTTATGACGCAGCAGCCCGCTGCCATGCTTTGGTAGACCTTGTTTGGGATGACACGTTGTGCTTTGGGAGTTGTTCCAAGGATCCCCACGCACACATCATGTTTGCTGATTAAATGAGGCAGATCTTTGCAATCTACCCAATCGATCCACGTAACGTCTGTGTCGGAGAGTATCTCTCGACACTCCTGGTAGTCCTGCCCCGTACCTATCATGGTGATCTTAAAGTCGCGTTCGCGAGCTGCATCACGGAGGCCCTTTGCGATTGCCGGTGCACCCTGCAACGGAGTAAACAATCCATAGAACACTACTGATAGTGGCGCTGTTTCCGGCCCTGTGTTATCCACTAACTGAGCTTTTTGGCGTGCATCGAACCAATCTTGGGGTGCGCCGACCGGAACGACGATCGCCTTGCCTCTCAGATCGTCTGGCACCATATCTAGGTGAGCTGGGGTATCGACAATGATTAACTCTGCTGCCCTTAGCGCCGCGAGGTCCAACGCCCGTAGTACCGTGTTAAGAATCATGCCGCTAGCGCCGCGGTCTTTTGCGGTATCGGATGCAAATATCAAGTGATCCAGCACTATTGGTGTCGTGGGGAACAGAAGTCGCGCGAGTAGTACGTCGAAATGACCCATATATCCAACCAGCAGAGCATCAGGTTGTCGAGGCCCGGAGAATTTCAGTGATCCAAGGGACAGAGATATCCATCTCTGAATCATGGTCCCGATGAACCTAATCAACTCACTTGGGCTCGATAGAGCAGCAACCCTGTTGGCGGTCGCTATTCCCAACGGACGATTGAGTTCAACGACGGTGTTGCCGGCCTTTCGTAGTCCCTCAATGAGAACACCAACGCGCGGGTGTGATGTTATGTCATACGTCCCAAATCCAAGAACTCGCATCTGGGTCAGCTCTCTGCGTGAACGGAATGGTTAGGTGGTTCGACCACGGAGCTTTCGCTATTCTCATCAGAGGTCGCGTCGGTAATCATGGCCGCCGGCGAGGAACGCGGTTGTTCATATTGGATCCGCTTAACGCGTTCCAAGACATCCTCGATCAATACGCGGTTAGTTCTTTGGAGATCCGCCACGATGAGAATTGTCAGCGTTATTAGCGCTCCCACAGTCATGGATGAACCAAGCACCAACGATTGAATGTGTCCCTCGTACTCGCCCATGATCCAGAAGACTAGGAATCGAATCAAGGGCACGATTCCGACTACGCCCAGTATGGCTGCGATCCAACCGAGGATCTTGTATGGCTTGAACATCAGGTAGGAGCGGGTGATCGCAGTCCCAGATTTGAACATGTGTTGCCAAATATTCTTGAAGAGACGAGACTCGCGGGTCTTTGGGTTCGTCGTTACCGGAACTGAAGCGATACGCAGGCGCTTGTTGCCTGCCTGAATAATCGTTTCCATGCAGTAGGAGAATTGAGTTACAACGTTGAGACGGTATAACGACTCACGTGAGTATGCTCGGAATCCAGAAGCAGCATCGGGCAAGTCAGTTGATGCTGCGGCATTGACAACTTTGGAACCAAGATGCTGCATTCTTTTCTTGAACCAGGAGAACTCTTTGATCTTCGACGTTTGACGGTCGGCAATTGCTATGTCTGCTTCCCCACTGATTACGGGGTCGAGTAGCTCAGGAATCATCTCTTGCGGATACTGGTTGTCGCCGTCCGTGTTGACTACAATGTCCGCGCCATGCTCCAATGCGTAGTTTACGCCATCTGAGAAAGACCGAGCTAGGCCCATGGTGCGAGGGTGCACCACAAAGTTCTTTACACCAAGTTTCTTCGCAACTTCGACTGTTCGGTCGGTCGAACCATCGTCGATCACCAGAATCACGACTTCGTCTACTCCCTCTATTCTGCGAGGAATGGTTGCGAGAACTAGAGGCAGAGTCGCCTCTTCATTCAGGCAGGGGATTTGGACGAATACTCGCACGCGACGCTCCTGGACTTCACGATAACGGCACAACCTAGTGTGCGCACGTTCCCTCCTATCGTATCGAGTGGCACTTGAGGTATCGCTTAGGCGTGAGGCTTCCTACAGTGATCCAGGTATCTCAATCTCGCTGGAACAGGTCGCGTGTGTAAACCTTGTCATAAACGTCTGCAAGTTCCTCATCCCAGCGGTTGGTGATGATGACGTCGGATCTGGACTTAAACTTGGCGAGGTCACTGGTCACCTCGCTGCCAAAGAAATCTGGTTCGTCGAATGTGGGCTCAAAAACAATGACAGGTATACCTTTTGCCTTTATGCGCTTCATGACGCCTTGGATTGAGGACGCACGAAAATTGTCCGACCCCGATTTCATCGCGAGGCGGTAGACGCCAATGACCGGCTGCTCAACGCCGCTAGTCTGGAGATGAGCGACTCGGTCGATCAGTT
>JBATQJ010000069.1:0-18723 GCA_049291975.1 Scrofimicrobium sp. | reverse complement strand
GCAACCGTCGAGTACTGCTTACCTGCGGCGATCCATGCCAACGACTCGTTCTCTGCGTCAAGACCAGAGACAACCGGGATCGGCTGGCCGGCCTGCTCCGTCGAGGTGATGATTGCGCGAGCGATGCCATCGTTCGGGGACAGAACACCCTGGATTTCCTTGTCCGCGTAGTTACCGGCGAGCAGGGAGTCCATGCGGGTCTGAGCCTTGCCGTTATCCCAGTCCTGGGTCGCGGCCTGGGTGAAGTCCGTCTGACCGGAGACGACCACCAGGGTGCCGTCATCGATCTTCGGCTGTAGAACGCTCATGGCACCGTCGAAGAACAGTTGGGCGTTCGGGTCGGCCGGGCCGCCAGCAAACAGCTCAATGTTGTACGGACCGGATCCCTTTTCTGCGGCTAGGCCGTCAAGGAGCGCCTGTCCTTGAAGCTCACCGGTCTTGATCGAACCGAACTGTACAACGCCGTCTACTGCCTCAGTGTTCTCGATCATGCGGTCGAAGCCCAGGACCAAGATGCCCTCGGCCTTAGCGTTCTCAAGGGCGGTGCCAAGTTGGGTGCCGTCGATCGGACCGGCAACGATAACCTTCGCGCCCTGCTCGATCATCGACTCGATCTGCTGTTGCTGCTGAGGAACCTTGTTGTCAGCTGCCTGAACAACCGGCTTGAAGCCCGCGTCTGCCAGCTGTGCCTTGAACTCGGTCTCTGCGTCTTTCCAGTTCTGGGTGCCCAGCCAAGGTAGGGAGACACCAATGGTGGAATCAGCTGGGAAGCCTGTGGCCTCTTCAGAGGTGCCGCTCTCAGCATTCGACTCGGGAGAGTCAGCTACCTCGGTAGTGCCTTCACGACCAGAGCCGCAAGCTGCCAGTGAGAGCGATGCTGCCGCTGCAACGGCGACGAAGCCTGCAATACGTCGTTTCATCGTTTTCCTTTCGTGGTTCCGGGAACTTCCCGGATTACTTCTATCTGTTGTTCGGTTGATTGAAATGGACTAGTCGACGGGAATGGGAGCATTCGGCTCCGTGCTCGCGTCGGTTTCGGGACCAGCGTCAGCCGGCACAGTCACTACCTCCTCAGCGTTCTTCTCGTCCTTGCTCTTCATCCCAGAGGAGAGCCGTCCAATGATGGAAGGCCTGCCCTGCTGCTTGTTGTAGACATCGAACGCAACCGCTGCCAAAAGCACGAGGCCTTTGATAACAGCCGTCTTGTCCTGTCCGACACCCATTAGCATCAGACCGTTGTTTAGGGTCGCCATGACCAGACCACCAACCATGGAGCCCATGACCGTACCGATACCACCCGACACCGCAGCGCCACCAATGAAGACCGCGGCGATCGCGTCGAGCTCCCACATGTTTCCGTCAGACGGCCCAGCTGAGGTCGCACGGCCAACGAAGAGGATTCCAGCGATTGCTGCCAGGAACGACATGTTCATCATCACCAGAAAGTAGGTTCGCTTCGTGTTCACACCCGAGAGGGCAGCTGCCGCGCGGTTGCCACCAACGGCGTAGATGTGTCGTCCAAACGTGGTGCGCTGGGTGATGATGTGGTAAATGATGACCAGAGCCAGAAGGATCAGGCCGGGGATTGGGAACGAGGTCCCGGGACGCCCAGAACCAAACAGCCAGGTCAGGTAGCCGATAATTAGCGCGATAATTATCGAGCGAGTTACCGGCAACCATAGCGGAGCGACCTCTCCACGCTTCACGGCCTTTGCGTGTTTGCTGAACTGCATCCACACAAAGATGGCAATTCCGATGATGCCCAGTAGCAGAGTCGAGTTGTTGAGGCCGGTGTTCGGACCCCACTCGGGGAGGTAGCCAGCACCCAACGTCGCGAACTCCCGCGGAACGGGGACGGAAATCGATCCTGAGATCCAGATGATCACGCCGCGGAACATCAATAGACCCGCCAGTGTGGTGATGAAGCCCGGAATTCCCATCTGCGCGAGCCAAAAGCCCTGCCAAGCACCGATAAGTGCGCCTGTCGCCAGACCAATCAGTAATCCAACCCACCAGGGGATCCCCAGTTGCTGAATGCTCAGGGCGACTACCATGCCAACCAGGCCAGCGACCGAACCAACGGACAGGTCGATCTGTCCGATGACAATGACCATGACCATGCCAATCGCCAACACTAAGACGTAAGCGTTGCCGGAGATCAGGTTCTGGAAGTTCGAGGATGTGAGCATCCTGCCGCCAGAAAGCAGCTGGAAGATGAGCACCAAAGCCACCAGGGCGAGGACCATGGTGTACTGCTGGAGGTTTCCTCCCGCCAACTCCTTCAGTTTTTTCATATCTAGTCCCGTCCTCTCGGTCAGTGCGCCGCACCCGTTGGGGCGCCCTGGTTGCTGGTCGTTGAAGAAAGCGTCATGAGGCGCATTAGCTCTTCTTGGTTGGTGTCTTTGGTGTTAACTACACCGGTGATGCGACCCTCACAGATCGTGTAGATCCGGTCGGTGATTCCCAGAAGTTCCGGGAGCTCAGAGGAAATAACTACGACGCCTCGACCCTCGTCTGCCAGTTTGAAGATAAGGCGATAGATTTCGTATTTCGCTCCAACATCGATGCCGCGGGTGGGCTCATCCAGAACCAGCACCTCAGGGTCCGGGTAGAGCCACTTGCCCAGCACGACCTTCTGTTGGTTTCCACCGGAAAGGGTGGTCACCCCGTCTTTGACGGAGGGAACCTTAATGCCAAGTTCGTTGCGGTACTTGTTCGCGACGGCCGTCTCTTCATTCAGGTCTAGCAGGCCGTGGTGGACAATCCCCTTCAGGTTTGCACTCACGACGGTTGCTTCTACCGAGTCAAGGAGATTCAGGCCCAGAGTCTTTCGATCCTCGGGAACGTATGCCATGCCGGCATCGATAGCCTTCTCGACGCTAGTCAAAGACTCTTTCTTACCGTTGATGAAGATCTCGCCACCAAGATAGGTTCCGTAAGTGCGCCCAAATAGTGACCTGGCGAGCTCAGTGCGCCCCGCACCCATCAGCCCCGCGAAACCAACTACCTCGCCCTTACGAACGTAGAAAGAGGCGTCATCTGCGGCCAAGCGGTCGGGGATAGTCGCGTGTTCCACGCTCCAGTTCTTGACGTCAAGGAGCACGTCTCCAGGGTTTGGTTCGTGGTCGGGATAACGGTTGTCGAGGGAGCGACCAACCATTGAACGAATAATCCGGTCCTCGTCAACCTCGCCTGCGATCACGTCGTAGGTTTCAACCGTGCGCCCATCTCGAATGACCGTTACAGCGTCAGAAATCGCCGCAATCTCATTGAGCTTGTGGGA
Organism: Scrofimicrobium sp.; assembly: GCA_049291975.1. Lineage (GTDB taxonomy): Bacteria > Actinomycetota > Actinomycetes > Actinomycetales > Actinomycetaceae > Scrofimicrobium. The sequence continues at coordinate 15,440 of JBATQJ010000069.1, read as the reverse complement.
AATCATGATGCAGGTGATTCCCTTGCTCTTGAGTCCGCGCATCAGGTCGAGCAGGTTCGCCGAGTCTTCCTCATTCAATGCCGATGTGGGCTCATCAAAGATGAGAAGCTTGACGTCTTTAGACAGCGCCTTGGCGATCTCAACCATCTGCTGCTGACCAACGCCCAGGTTCTTGATCTGTGTGCTTGGATCAATGTCTAGACCAACGCGTGCCAGCAGATCCTTTGTGATATCGCGCTGTTCATCCCAGTCGATAAGCCCGCGCTTGACTATCTCAGACCCCATGAACACGTTCTCAGTGATCGAGAGTTCGGGGATAAGAGCCAGTTCCTGGTGAATGATCACGATTCCGGCTTTTTCGGAAGCCTTAATGTTCGAGAACTCGACGAGGTTCCCGTCGTAGTAAATCTCGCCCTCGTAAGTTCCGGCCGGCCAGACCCCAGATAGCACCTTCATCAGGGTTGACTTACCGGCACCGTTTTCTCCGCAAATGGAGTGAATATCGCCCCTGCGAACCGTCATGGTGACGTCATCGAGAGCGCGCACGCCAGGAAACTCCTTGACGATATTGCGCATCTCTAAGATTGGGGGCGGCTGCTCTGCCATAAATCCTCCAGCGCCTCTTTGAGTGGATAGGACTGGATGTCCTGAACGAAAGGATAGACGCGTTTCGTCATGCCTTCACCTTTTGAAGTCAAGAAGATGCCAATCTGTTATGAATTCGTGACAATCTAACGTCCTTGCGCACCCCCGTTTATGCCTATTGCGGAACTCGATGGACGGGGTACGGTCCCCTCTATCTCAACGATTTGTAACGATCATGAGGGTGCCTCATCGCCTCGGACGGTCAGTCGGATCTCGGCCAGTATCTGAGACTTAGCTAGACTTGAGTGCATGAGTTTCGGCCCCGGTTCACAGACTTCACTTCGTGAAGCCAATGCGGTCCGTGTTGCCGAGACGGTAAGAAAATACGGCAGCATCACCCAGGTGGAACTGGCGACCGCTACCGGCCTGTCGGCCGCCTCTATCTCAAACATTGTCAAGCAGTTGGTCGGCGAAGGCGTGCTCCAAGTTGAGAACACCGTGCGCTCGGGCCGACGCGCTTCCCTAGTATCCCTTGTCAGACCAAGCGGACTACTGGCAGGAATCCACATTGGAGCGCGTGGGGCGACAGTTGCCATCTCTGACCTAAACCTGCAGATCCAACAGAGAATCTCCCTGCCCCTACCAGTCAATCACCGTGCCGACACAACACTTGATCGCGTGGCGCTAATGGCCGCAGAACTCGTTGAGAGAATGGGCGCTACGCCCGACGAGCTTCTATCTGTCGGAGTGGCGATCCCAGAGCCCATCGACCCCGCGACAGGACTTCCTCCGATTCCGGGAATTTTCCCCGGGTGGGAGGACACCCGGGTCGACTACGTCCTCTCAAAACGACTCGGTAGACCCGTAGTCGTCGAGAATGACGCCAATGCAGCGGCCCTGGCAGAAGCCCGAATAGGGGGATTACGAGGCGTACCTGCGGGACTCTTTATTTGTGCCTCGTACACCACAGGAGCAGGTCTAACGATAGACGGGGAACTCTACCGAGGAACCCGTGGGACCGCTGGCGAAATCGGTCATGTACAGGTTGATCCACTGGGACTGATCTGCAGATGCGGCGGGCGAGGCTGCCTCAACACAGTAGGGGGAGCCGCCGTTCTTACTGAATCACTTCGGCTGAATCGCGGCGAGTTAACTCTGTCCGACCTGATCGCCCTGGCGAAACAGGGCGACGTTGGCTGTCGCCAGGTCATCAGCGACGCGGGAGCCATGATCGGTCGGGTCGTCGCCGACACCGCAATCGCGCTGCCACCCAGCAAGGTAATAGTTGGCGGGGAACTGGCGGAGACCGGAGATGTCTTCCTTTCTCCAATTCGAGAAGCCCTCGCTAGTCGCCCTCTCTTGACGGGCGCGGTCGAGGTAGAACCGAGCGCCCTCGGCCCAGATGTCGAACTCTACGGGGCGATGCTCTTGGCCGGTCAAGAAGTTGAAATGAACATAGCGACCGGGGGCGGCAACGATGCAACCCTCACAGATGAAACGAACGGAGTCGGCAAGTGAGTACACCAACACTCCTTACACTCAGGCACGTTTCCAAGAGCTTCGGGGCCGTAGAGGCCGTTTCCGATGTCTCTTTCGACGTACACGAGCACGAGATTGTGGCCCTAGTTGGCGACAACGCAGCGGGAAAGTCCACCATTGCGCGGATGATCTCCGGTGCATATGAGCCGACTTCGGGATCGATTCTTCTGGGCGGGGAGGAGGTGGCCATCGCTTCACCAAGGGAGGCCTTCGATCTGGGAATCGCGACCGTCTTTCAAGAGTTGGCGCTGTGCGAGAACCTGGACGTCACCTCGAACATTTTCCTGGGGCGCGAGGTATCGGGAGCCAATCGTCTCCTCGCGCAAAAAGAAATGGACGAACGCGCCCGTAGTTATGTGGACCAGCTAGGCGGAAGAATTCCCGACATAAGCGCACTTCTGTCTACGCTCTCCGGGGGACAGCGCCAGTGTGTGGCGATAGCAAGAACGCTGGTATCGAATCCGCGTCTTCTGGTGCTCGACGAACCCACTGCCTCACTTTCGGTCACTCAAAGCGCCGAGGTGCTGGGGCATATCCAGAATCTGCGAGCCATGGGTAAAGGCGTCATCTTCATCAGTCACAATCTGCCAGACGTCCGGGCAATCGCCGATCGAATAATCGTGATGCGTCACGGACGAATCAATGGCCACTTCCGCGCGACCGACGCGACGTACGAGGAGATTATCGCCTCTATCACCGGACTAACTCACGGCAGCTACTAGCACGTGACCTGCTGGCGAGCTCAAGTGTCGGTGGTCCGTGTAAAACTTGAGGGGTGAGTGGACCAGTCGAAACACCAGCGATGACGGATCTGCCAGCCACGGCTGCAGAGACCTCGGCGGACCGACCGTGGCCTCTGCGCGTCTTCGCAGCGAAGCTGAAGACCCATATCGAGCGCGCGCCGGAGACCTGGGTTGAGGGCCAGGTCGTTCAGTACAAGCGCCGCGGGGCGACCCAGATGTCATTCTTCACTCTTCGTGACACAGATCAGGATGTCTCGATGGACGCGGCGACCTTCGCCGGAGTTTTGGATGGTGCGGGGCCAGGATTTGATCAGGGAGCACGCGTAATCGTCCGGGTGAAGCCATCGTTTTTTGAACGCAACGGACGAATGACCCTGAGGGCTCACGAAATCAGGCTTCAGGGACTCGGCTCACTGCTGGCACAGATAGAAAAGCTAAGGCAAAACCTCGCTGCCGAAGGGCTATTCAACACAGATCGTAAGAGGCCGCTTCCGATGTTCCCCAGGCGCATCGGGCTGATCTGCGGCAGAGACGCCAAAGCCAAAGACGATGTCATAGTCAACGGACTGCTTCGCTGGGAGGCGGCAAGGTTTGAGGTCCGGGAGGTTCTGGTCCAAGGACCAAGCTCTGCCGGGCAGGTCAGCGAGGCCATCAGGGAACTCGACGCCCATCCGGAGGTCGACGTGATTATCGTGGCCCGCGGCGGCGGGTCAACGGAGGATCTTCTTCCTTTCTCAGATGAAAAGTTGGTTAGAACTGCGGCAGCGGCAACCACTCCGATAGTCTCAGCGATCGGGCATGAGGGAGATGCACCGCTACTTGACCTAGTCTCCGACTATCGAGCTTCGACTCCCACAGACGCGGCCATGCACGTTACGCCGGATATTCAAGGTGAGAAGCAAGAGATCGCGGGGGCTCAGGGGGCAATGCGGGCGGCGGTCGCCAGAGTGCTTGGCCGTGAGCGCGAGTTTCTTTCACTGATTTCCTCCAGGCCTGTTCTCCAGCGCCCTACGGCTGTAATAGACCAGCAAGTAGCTGGACTTGAGCAGGCCCAGCTACGAATGAACACCGCGGCCCGGCGGATGCTCGCAACCCAACGCGGCGATGTTGACCGGATGTCGGGGATGCTTCAAGCCCTTTCCCCCCAGGGAACCTTAGAGCGCGGATACTCAATCATTCGGCTCCCGAACAAGACCGTAGTCCGAACGGTGGACCAGTTGTCGTCGGGGGCGCTGATCGAGGCAATGCTCTCTGAGGGGACATTCGTCGGTCAGGTCGTCGGAACCAATCAGGTCGGCAGTTTCATTAATCCAGAACAGCCGTAGTCGGCAAGGAAGCAAAGGTTGGAAATGGTAAGTAGCACTGAACCCGTAAATGGCGCAAGCCAGGAACTGATCGATCCTCAGACGATGAGCTATGAACAGGCTAAGGATGAGCTCCGACTGGTCGTGCAGACACTGGAATCCGGCTCAATACCGTTAGAGGAGACGCTAGAGTTGTGGCAGCGAGGCGAGTCCCTGGCAGCTCGGTGCCGATCAATCCTTGAGGCCGCTTCCGCCAAGATCGAAGAGATAACCGCGCAAGGTGGGAATCCAGTCGCCACAGAGCGCGCAGAGTAAGAAGGGCAGCAACCATGCCAGATCAAGCCCGCTCCGTCCTCGTCATGGGTGAAGCACTAGTCGACCTGGTGATTGATCCACGCCAGAACACCAGCGAACCGGTGGCAGTTCCCGGCGGCTCCCCAGCCAATGTTGCAATCGCTATGAGCCGTCTCGGTTTGCCGGTTGATCTGGTGGCCTGGTTCGGCAAAGACCTTTATGGAGACATGATGCGTGGGCACTTGGAACAATCCAACGTGAACATTGCTCCCGGCACTGATCTGGCGCCGTTCACTCCGACCGCTGAAGCTCACCTTGATCAAAACGGCGCGGCCACCTACACCTTCAACCTTGAATGGGATCCGCCGGCCCCCATTAACATTCCTGCCGGTGCGGCAGTGGTTCACACCGGTTCTATCGGAGCTGTTCTTCAGCCGGGAACCGAAGCTGTGCTGGATGCGTTCATTCGTGCACGTGGCCAAGCGCTGACCACTTACGATCCCAATGCCCGCCCCAGTCTTATGGGCGATGTCGAGGTAGCCCGCCCGATCATAGAATCGTTCGCCGCAAACAGCGACGTGGTGAAGGTATCTGATGAAGACTTAGCTTGGCTGTACCCCGGAGTCTCCCCCGTTGACGCGGCGCGCGCCTGGACTGAACGATTCCAGGTTCCCCTCGTCGTTGTTACCCGTGGAAAAGAAGGACCGATAGCTTGGACCAGTTCCGGGGTTGAGGTCTCGGTTACCCCAGCCAAAGTGAAAGTGGTCGATACGGTTGGGGCCGGTGACACCTTCATGGGCGGACTGATTGACGCTCTTTGGCGTCGGGGACTTGTGGGTTCTGGCGCAGGTGAAGCCATTGCCCGGCTCTCTGAGGACCAACTAAGGGAGATCGTTGAAGATGCCAGCCGCATGGCGGACATCGTCGTGCAACGTAGGGGAGCCAATCCGCCTTGGGCGCACGAAATCGGGCGGTAACGCTACTTACCTAGTCGTCGCTCTCGTTGCGCATATGACCTGAGCGCCCGCAGAAAATCTACCTTGCGGAAGTCTGGCCAGTAGGTGTCGCAGAAGTAGTACTCAGAGTGCGTCGACTGCCACATCATGAAACCCGATAGCCTCTGCTCGCCAGAAGTTCTGATTATTAGGTCCGGATCAGGTTGTCCCTTGGTGTAGAGGTGGGCTGTGATGTCCTCGTCTGTAAGTGAAGAGGCCACCTGTTGCACACTGCGCCCCTCATCAGCCGCCTCCTGAAGCAGTGAACGCACCGCGTCTACCAGTTCTCGACGGCCACCGTATCCAACAGCGACATTCACCTGCATTGAACCCACGAGGTCCTGGGTCTTTTGGGCTGATGCCCTTACTCGCGAAACGAACTCCTCAGGGAACAAACTCATGTCTCCCACGATGTTGATCCGGTACTTCTGCTCTGCCGCCAAGCCATCAACAGTGTCCGCAATTATTTCGATTAGCTGGGAGATCTCGGCAACATCGCGAGACATGTTGTCCGTGGAGAGCATCCAGAGGGTGACGACCTTTACGTCTACCTCTTGTGCCCAGGTTAGGAATTCTAGGACCTTAGAGGCTCCAACTCGATGTCCCTCGGTCGCGTCGGCTGCCTGCGCCTTAGCCCATCTGCGATTTCCGTCAAGAATGACGCCGATATGCAACGGCATTCGTTCGCGAGGCAGGGAGTGCGCCAGCCGGTACTCGTAAACCTCGTAAAGCAAGTTAGCTGCCAAAACCCACCTCCCTATGTGGTGAAAAGACTACCTGGGAATCGGGTTGCAGCCATATCTTTCGGACTTCGTGGTTCGTCCATGCGTGTACCGTTGAATCTGGAAAGGAGAGTCATGCCAATTGCTTCCAGGAAACCGATCGAATGGGTGCCCTCAAGTCCGGTAGATATCAAACCAAAGCTCAGGGGTTGGATTCACGGAATCGCTGCACCCCTGTCGTTGGCTGCCTCCATTGTTCTTGTAGTCTTGGCTCCAACTGCGGGTCTTAAGTGGGCTAGCGCTGTCTATCTTGCGGCCTCACTGATCCTGTTTGGAGTCTCCGCCGCCTACCACCTCTTTTACTGGAGGCCCCCAATTGGCAAGATTCTTCAACGGTTGGATCACGCCAACATCTTCCTGTTGATAGCTGGAACCTACACCCCGATCACCGTTGCCCTGTTGGAGGGAACTTCGCGGGTGGTTCTGCTTTCAATCGTGTGGATCGGCGCAGTCGCCGGAATCTTCGTCAGCGTGTTCTGGCCGAGTGCACCCAGGTGGTTGAGCACCCTCATCTACGTGGTTCTAGGATGGACTGCGATCTGGTTCCTGCCCGCACTGTGGCGATCAGGAGGACCCGCGGTCGTCATCCTCATCATCGCCGGCGGCGTCCTGTACACAGTCGGTGCGTTGGTCTACGCGAAGAAGAAGCCTAACCTGTCTCCAAAATGGTTTGGCTTCCACGAACTGTTCCACACCTTTACGGTGCTTGCCTGGGCCTGCCAGTGCGTCGCAGCGTATCTAGCGGTTCTGGGTCAGGGCTGAGGCCACCCAAGTATTGGATGGTGCCGGGCGTCGGTGGTGGCTAGTACAATCGCCCCATGACTGAAAAGACCTGGCTCACACAATCGCAGTATGATCTTCTTTCTTCTGAACTTGAGGAGCGTTCGAAGGTTCGGCGCCCCGAGATCGCCCGGCTAATCGACGCTGCCAGGCAAGAAGGTGACCTGAGTGAGAACGGTGGTTACCAGGCTGCCCGCGAAGAACAGTCAATGAATGAGACGCGAATTCTTCAGCTAGAGGATCTTCTCAAAGACGCGGAGGTCGGCGAGACCCCGGAGGACGACGGCATTGTTGAACCGGGTATGGTGATCGTCGCTGAGATCGCCGGCGACCGTGAAGAGTTCCTGCTTGGCGCACGCGACGCAGGCGAAGGTTTAGGGATCAGCGTCTACTCGCCAACTGCTCCCCTCGGCAAGGCGATTCTCGGCGCTCGCGAGGGTGACACTCTCACCTACAAGACACCCGCTGGGAAGTCGCTCAAGGTGAAGATTATTTCGGCCAAGCCATACAAGGGCTGACACAACAAACCGAACTTCTCCTGGTTTGCCAATCAGAAGGGGAGACGACGCACCGACAAAGTCGGCAAAATCGACCCCGTTGTTATTGGGATTCGGACGAGGGTGGGGCGTTCAGTCTTCGTCGGTGTCCTGGACATCCCAAGACACGTCAATCTGTGATTGCTCCGCCTCGACATCCGCGGTGAACGAACCCGGACTTGCAAGTACGTGTCCCTTCTCTTCCGCCCGCGCCTGGGCTTTGGCCCGGACCTTACTCGCGACCTTTGTCGCGTCCTTCCCTCCTTTGCCCGAGACGCGGTATGAGTCCCGAATCTGCTGGTCCAGGGAGCCCGGTGGCCCCCCGGGCCGGTCTGGATTGTCGCTCAGTCCCGGATACGGATCATGCCCGTGGAGGTAAAGCATGACAACGTTAACCACCGCCAGGATCGGAACCGCGAACACCGCTCCAGCTATTCCGGCCACTGTGCCACCGGCTGAAACCGCGAGCAGAACCGCTACCGGATGCAGCGACACAGCATTGGCCATGAGCCAAGGTTGTAACACGTTGCTCTCAAGCTGCTGAACCAACAAAACGACCAAAAGCATAATGATGCCGGCGTTCAGTCCGTTATTTACAAGCGCAACCAAGACGGCAATACCACCGGAGATGAACGCACCCACAATGGGAATGAATGAGAAGAGGAACACCAGGACCATGATCGGTATGGCCAGTGGAACTCCAAGCAAGATGGCACCTAGACCAATTCCAACCGCGTCAATCCCGGCGACTTTGGCTTGTGTCCGGACGTACTCTCCGAGCGTGATCCATGCCCTGATTCCCGCCTCATCCGCCGGTGTCCGCCAGCTTCGCGGCAGTGACCGAATCCCAACGACCCACATCGAGCGCCCGTCGCGCATTATGAAGAACAGTGTGAACAGCATGATCACTGTCCCGGTTGCAATTGAAACTGTCGTTGAGGCGAACGATAAGGCACCCGAAGCGATTATTGAGCCATAACGACTGAGCAAAGTAGAGATACTGCCCTGCAGATCGGACAACCATCCTTGTAGCGCCTCCGACTCCTCTGCCCACGGACCTTTGGCCACCCAGTCGAGGAGCGCAGTGAGGCCCGAAATTGACTGTTCAACGATCAAAGGTAGCTGTTCAATAACCTGCGTTACGGCGACGGTCAGAAGCACGACGACGATGACCAATCCCGTGATCAGTCCGACGGCCGCAGCTCCGGTTCGACCCATGTTCCACTTCGTGCGAAGAAAAGCCACCAGAGGTGCGAGCATTGCCGCGAAAAGGATCGCCACCAAGACCGCGACTGCAAGCATACTGACGTACGACAGCAAGTAGATGGCCAGAGCGATCGCGACGATAATGACCACGAATCTCCACGACCACGCCGCAGCGACTTTTACCGGGCGGGTAACAGCGCGGTCCTCTGTTGTCCCGCTGCCGCGGCGATGCGTCGATCCACGAGCTCTCCGGCTCGACGTGGGCGTGTCCTCTGGGTCTGCTCCGCTCGGCAACTCAAGGCCATCTGGACCAAGAGATTCAGTCTCAGCATCATTCATGTGAACCCACGTTCATTGTCGTGTTTGACCGCATGTGCCAAACTGCCTAGGGACAATGGTCGCATACCGGACCACCCAAATTGGAGGCACGCCGAAAGGTTGAACACTATGGCTAGCTCAACGAATCCACCTGGATCGGACCCGCATCCAGTGCTACACACCCCTCTGGACCTTCCGGAGTCCGAGGACGCAGAGATCATCTATCTTGCAGCCGGGTGTTTCTGGGGAGTCGAGCGCATCTTCTGGCAGCTTCCCGGCGTTCTGGCGACTGCAGTTGGATACATGGGCGGAACGGCGAGCAATCCCTCGTACGTCCAGGTTTGCACGGGAACTACCGGACACGCGGAAACCGTGAGGGTCGTGTATGACCCAGGTACTCTCTCCTCGTACGAGGTACTTGCCACCTTCTTTGAGAATCACGATCCCACAACTAGGGACCGACAGGGAGGCGACGTGGGTACTCAGTATCGCTCGGCGGTGTGGACGACGAACGAGGAGCAGTACGAGGTGGCGGCCGCCGTGCGGGACGCGTATCAACTGGTATTACGAGAACGAGGATTTGGTGAGATCACCACGGAAATCCACAGGCCACCCGCACCGGCCTTCTACTACGCGGAGGAGTACCACCAAGCGTACCTGTACAAGAACCCGAATGGGTACTGTAACCACGGATTCAACGGGGTGGGGTGCCCTAGGAGCCTGGAGTAACTCTCGGGACGCGGAGCAGCTCCGACCCCTAGCCCGGTCATTTCCTCTCGTTGTACAGGCTTCTTGCTGCGTCGATGAGGACGGCGACGAAGATCATCAGGCCACCGGCCAACGTAACGAACGTCGACTTGATTCCGAGAATTGCAAGGCCCACTTGGATGACGGTGAGCAGAAGCGTGCCCGCCAGGACTCCGATTATGTTGCCTTTGCCGCCAGTCAGACTTATGCCTCCGATGACCGCCGCAGCGATTACCTGCATTTCATACTGGGCTCCCATGGAAGCAGTCACGGCTCCCATGTAACCGGAGAGAAGCCAGCCAGCCAATGCTGATAGGACGCCCGAAACGACATAGGCCCAGATCTTTACCTTGTTAACAGGAATACCAGAGACGTATGCAGCAGTCTGGTTGCCACCAATTGCAAACAACGCTCGACCGAATCTGGTTCTTGTCCATATGAAGTGGAAGAGGGCGAACACCGCAATCATGACTAGTGGCATGAGGGGAATGCCGAGTATGCGGCCCTGGCTCACAAACTTGTACGACTCGGGCAGATTCGTGATGGAGGTGCCGCCAGTGATTGCAAGCACCGCACCAAGCAGAACCATGTTCATTGCGAGCGTCGTTATTAGGGCGTTGGCCTTGAGCTGCGTGACAATCACGCCGTTGAGCAAGCCGACAAGCGAACCAACCAGTAAGATCACGACGATTGAGAGGAGAACCGGCAGGCCCGCCTTCATCACCAGGGCGCCTATCAGAGCAGAGAAACCTGCCGTTCCCACCGTGGAAAGGTTGATGTCACCCAGGATGATGATCATCGAGATGGCAACGGCCAGAATCCCCAGGACCGATGCCTGAACAAGGATGTTTGTGAGGATACCAACCGAGTAGAAGGACGGCTTGAATAGTCCCATTATGACTATCGCTAGGACCAGAAGAATCCATACCGCCTGGTTCATACAGAAGTCGAGAATCTTCCCAACTGTACTTCTTGATTCCATTTCTATTCTTCCTTCCCCTGATCCCTGAGCCGAACAAGGTCATCCACCGTTAGCTGTTTGTTGTCGACAGTTGCGGTAACCTTGCCGCAGTCGAAAAAGACGAGACGATCCGCAACCCGAACCAGTTCCTCGTAGTCGTTCGTCAGATATATGACGCTCATGCCCTTTTCGGTCTCATCCAGGACGGTTCCGATGACCTCTTCTCGACTCTGGATATCGATTCCGACTGTCGGTTCATCAAGGATTAAGATGCGCGGTGTCGTCGCCATTAGGCGCGCTATCAGCACTTTCTGCTGATTACCTCCGGAAAGGCTGGATATTGGGTGGTCGATAGTTTCGCACTTGATATTTAGGATTTTGCGGAACTCTTCTGCCATCAGTCGCTGTTCCGCGAGTCGAACAACGCCAAACTTGGCCTTTAACCGTCCCAAATAAGACGAAACGCCAATGTTTCCCTTGACGTCAAAGGTGGGCATCAGGCCTTCCCTCTGCCGATCAAATGAGATGTATCCGATGCCCGAGGCTATCGCCTCTACTGGACTATCCAACGCCACCGGACTTCCGTCTATCTCTACCAACCCTGAAGTTATCGGTTCAAGTCCGAATAGAGCTCGGCAAAACTCCCGCGCACCCGATCCCGGGAAGCCAATGACACCAAGCACTTCTCCGGGTCGAACCTCGATGCTCACTCCATCTAGCCCGGGCGCCACGACACTGTCTAGCGAGAGCAAGGGCGTTTCTTCCAGGACTCTGTCTGTCCGGCGGTGAGTCAACTTGACCGAGGTTCCCGCCACTAACTTCCCGATGGCCTCTTCTGAAGATGAATCTTCCTCCGCCACAGGAAAAGCGAGTCCGTCCCGCAACACAGTAATCGAGTCGGACAACTCGATGACCTCTCCCAGATAGTGAGAGATGAAGATGAACGCTGTGCCTTTCGCCTGTAGCTCTCGGACGAACGTAAACAGTTCCTCTCGCTCCTTGGTCGTCAGAGCAGTGGTCGGTTCGTCGAGGATGATGAGTTTCGCCCCCGAATAGATCGCCCGGATTATGTTGAGCTTTCTCGCGGCTATGGAGCTCAATTCCGCCACCCGCGTCTTCGGGTCAACGTCGAGTCCGTAAGTCGCGAGTTGTTCCGTCGCGACCTCGTTTACTGTCTTCCAGTCAATAGCTCCATTTTTCAGAGGCAGGTTTCCAACAAAGATGTTCTCCGCAACCGAAAGCTCCGGAAACGAGTTTTCGTGCTGAGGAACCAGTTGGATACCTGCTTCTTGGCGTTGAAAGATGTTGGCATCCGCTATGTCATGGCCGTCAAATCTCACCACACCCGATGAAGGCGGGTAGATTCCTGCGACCACATTGACCAGCGTTGATTTTCCCGCACCGTTGCGTCCCAGCAGGGAGTGAATCTCTCCGCGATTGACACGAAGATTTACGTCCGACAGAGCCTTCGTGGCTCCAAATACCTTTGATACTCCATCTATTTCTAGAAGAGGACCTAAGTCGTTCTCCACCGTTTCATCCTTACGTAGGGTGGTGCTGGCGCACTGGTTGTCCACCAGCACCACTGTTTGCCTACTTGCCTGCGTTGCCCCAGATCAGCGGGTTGTCGACCTCGTCCGCAGTGACGACGATAGGAGCCAGGAACACGGTCGGCCCGAACTCAGTTTCCGAGAAGGTCACTTCTTCATTAAGGTATGCCCCCTTAGGAGTGAACGTTCCTGAAGTGGGAACCGGAGTGCCCTTCAACGTGTACTCCGAGAGAATCTCTGTCGCGATGCCGCCAACGCCGTAAATATCAATGACTACCTCCGCGTCAACGTATCCCTCTCTTATGAAGTCGAGGAGTTCGCCCATTCCATCGTGCGAGATGACGAAAACATGCCCCTCCTCGCCAGTCTTGAACCAGGCATTGTTTGTGCGTAGGGCCTCAATAGCTCCAAGTGTCGAAGGGTCGGTCGGGGAGTTGACCAGATCAACCTGCTTGCCCGAGGCTTTTGCGTCCGCAATAGCATTTGAAACACCAGACGTCGCCTTCTCCGGCGCTTGACTGTCCGCCAGTTTCACGACCTCAATGTCTGGATACTCCTCCATGATCTGATAGAAACCTTCTGCTCTATCCCTTGCAACCTGGGAAACCGGGTCACCCTCAATGTTCACCACCAGACCTTTGGCTTCGCCGTACCGTTCCGTAAGCAGTTTCACTGCTTCTTCCCCGGCTGCCCGCCCGGATTCGATGGAATCGAACAGAACTGAGACATCTACCTTCGCATTATTCGCAGGGTTATCAATAACCGCGTACGGAATGCCCTTATCCGAGGCTCGCTTAAGCACATCAGACACCGAATCTGAGTCGTATGGGTTCACGACAATCGCGGTCGGATCCATGTTTTCGACGAGGTTCATCAGCTGTTCATTTTGCTTTCCTGCGTCTGCTTCAGCCACCATTACGTCCGCGTCAAATCCCAACAGATTCGCAGCGTTGACGACTCCGTCAGCCATCGCAACGTGAACAAGTTCAGTGGAGTTCTTAGTGGAGTACCAAATTGTTCCTCCGGTGGCCTCGGAGCTTCCGCTATCGCTGCTTTCTGGCGTACTGGGCGACGCGGCACTACTGCTACACGCAACCAAAGATGCCGACAAACCTACAGCCATGACCGATGCGAGAATCGCATGTTTCCTTTGCATTTCAGTCCTTCTTCCATCTTCATTGATCAGGTCCGGCGTGACTTCCCTGCCGCCGAACCTTCGATAACTCGGGGTGTCGAGGGTGACACAGGTTAGATTCTAACTGTTAAAAACATTCTGTCTAGATACGATATCAAGTTGTTATAACTGTTGATTTCTAGCAAATTCTCTAGCTAGTATGTGCTTTCGAGGCCATTATTCAATGGTTGGCCCCATGAAGTTCTCCCATAACTAATACTTAGTTAGTAATATAAACAGCGTAGTTACTCGAAAAGGAGCCTCAACATGTACAGCATTCTCAGCAACAGTGCCGATCTACCCGTCACAGGCAAAGAGCAGGACATAGTCGAAGGAGACTGCATTATCTCGAAACAGCACCTGGTGGACGAATCGGGCATGTCTTTTGGGGTTTGGCAAGTCTCCCCGGGCATATTCAAGTCTTACTGGGAGGGGTGGGAAGCTTTCACGATCCTCTCCGGAAAGGGAACGCTCACCGACGATGCAGGAACAGTACACATTCTGGAACCCGGCGCCCTGATCGTTGTTCCACCCGATTCTCACGGCGTATGGGATGTACAGGAAACTCTTAGAAAGACTTGGGTCTTCCCCGCCAATAGTGTCGGTCGCTAGCCAGCACACCACGAGGAAGTGTCGTCCCGGCCCTGCTTTTCCAGGACGTCACTCCAAGAACTTAAGGAAGTCATCAATGGCCAGAGTATTGTTTGCCGGCGAGTCCGAGGTTGTCTACGAGATGCGGCAGAAGGGATTCGATACGCTCCACTCAACGGTTCGAACAGCAGAAGCCAGGAGAGTAATCGACGCCTTGGAGGCACGGGGTCACAGCGTGACCTGGCTAAACAGCGAAGAGGTTGGGGAGCGTTTTCCCTACACCCTTGAGGAACTCGATCTCTACGACGTAGTGATCCTTTCCGACGTTGGATCAAATACTTTTCTGATTCCAAGAGCCGTGCACGAGGGGTTCACTCGCCCGAATCGACTGCGACTACTCCGCAATTGGGTTAGTCAAGGGGGCGCTCTTCTGATGTGCGGCGGTTGGCTCTCTTTCGCGGGAATGGGAGGAGCGGCAAACTACTCTCGCACCCCGATTGAAGAACTACTTCCGGTCAAAATACTTCCGTTCGATGACCGAGTCGAGGAGCCTGAGGGTACCTACGGATGCGTGGTGATGCCAGAACACCCGATAGTTGATGGTCTGCCCTCACGGTGGCCTCCCCTGCTTGGTTACAACTATGTTGAACCATCCGAGGGGGCAGACGTAGTCGTTCGCTCAGATATTGGGGATCCTCTTCTGGTGACGTGGGAGTATGGCGAAGGCCGGGCAGCGGCGTGGACTTCCGACATTGCGCCACACTGGATCAGCAAAGAATTTGAGAGCTGGGAAGGCTATCCAGCACTCTTCAATAGGGCAGTCACCTGGCTTGCAGGGGAAAGCCTAGAATCAGAGACAGTACCTACAGCAGATTAACGGAGAGGGGCTACGGGTGGATGACATTGGGGCCTCGCCCGACCTAGGTCAGGCACAGAACACAACGCTGACCAAATCCCACAAGCCCGTAGCCACACACTTGCGTCCCCCCGCTGCGATACCTAGCAGTCTCAGAGCTTCTAATCTCTCACTCATAATGACCGAGATTGTTGCCTCCGGCGGAGGGATCAGCCGTTCTGAACTCGCCGCACGCACTGGTCTTACCCCCACCACTGTCTCCAGACTCGCCAATGAACTACTCGAAGCTGGAATGGTTTCCGAAGGGTCAACCGTGGTCGATGGCCGACCCGGCAGGCCCGGACGACCTCTTTATCCGGCCGCTCACGCCGCCGTTGGCATTGGCCTCGAGGTGAACGTGGATAAGATCTCGGGATGCGCGATAGACCTGTTAGGCAACGTTGTCTATGAGTTCTCTGAGCCTGTTGACGGTAGAGAGC
>JBATQJ010000068.1:0-2094 GCA_049291975.1 Scrofimicrobium sp. | reverse complement strand
GCCCTGTGTTCCCCTCCCAGATGGCCATCGCGGCCACCGGAAACCCTTATCATGCCTATGAGGCCGCTTTTCTCACCGGACAGCAGCTGCTGGAGCTGGGCGTCAACTTCAACCTGGCACCGGTGATGGACCTGAATCTGAACCCAAATAATCCGGTGATCGGGACCCGCAGCTACTCAGACCGCCCCGAGATCGCGGCGCTGTTTGGGGCCGAATCGATCAGAGGCCACAAGGCGGCAGGCGTTTTTGCCGCTGCCAAGCATTTCCCCGGCCATGGGGATACATCGGTGGATTCCCATGTCGGTCTGCCCACCGTAGATAAATCGATCGATGAAATGCGGGAAAGCGAACTGAAGAGTTTTCAAGCGGCTATTGCGGCGGGCGTGCCCGCTGTCATGGTATCGCACATTCTTTATCCCAGGCTGCAGGAAAAGCCGCTGCCCGCCACGATGTCAAGAGACATCATTACGGATTTACTGAAGGGCGACATGAAGTTCAAGGGCCTTGCCATCAGCGACTGCATGATGATGGATGCCATCCGGGCATATTACGGCACGGTGGAGGGCTGCGTCGCTTCCGCCCAGGCGGGAATGGACTTGATCTTTGTATCACATGACCCCGCGCTCGCCGCCCAGGCGGCGCAGGGCATCCGGGATATGATCCTCTCAGGCGGCATTAGCGAAGAAGAAGCCGCAGCGTCGGAAAATAAAGTACTGGCTGCCAAGCGCGAAGCATTCAAAGCCCAGCAGGCATTTTCAAACCCGCTAAAGGATGATGAGCTGCGCGTCAAAGCAGCCGGAATGGCCAGGGAAGCCCTTTGTCTTGTGCATGCCGATGCCTTGCCCGATATCGGCTCCGATCCGCTTTTCATCGGAAGGCCCCCCTACCGGGCCGGCCAGGCATCCGATCCCGGCGCGCATCAAATCAGTTTCTCCAGGCGGATGGCAGACGCGGCCGGAGGGAGGACATTCGAACTGAACGCTGAGTTGGCTGAGGATGATGTCCCCGCCATTCTTTCTGCCGCCGGTCTTGCCAGCGCGGTGATACTCGGCGTACAGGGAATCCGGCTGAGCGCTGCCGAAGAGAAGCTGCTCATTGCTCTGCGCGGGCTTTCAAAGCCTGTGGTATGCGTAACGCTTCGCACACCCTATCCCCTTTCCCGGCTGCCTGAAGGCATCACAGGATTGGCTGCTTTTGATTACAGCGAGGATAGCCTGACTGCTCTTTGCGAGGCTTTTACTCAGGGCTTAACCCCGGCAGGCCGGATGCCTGTCAGGCTGTAAGGAGACAATGATGGCCTATGTAGCAGGATGGGACGGCGGCGGCAGCAAAACGGCAGCTGTATGCCTGGATTTGGCAGGCGCTCAGCTGATGCGGGAAAGCTTCGGCCCGCTCAACCCCAACGGGACGGAATCATCCGCCATTGAAAAAACGATTCGAAGCACGCTAGGCGCAATGGGTAAGCTGCCCGGCGGGCTTTCCGCATGCCGGTACCTCACAGTAGGCGCGGCCGGCGTCAGCAACCCCAAGGTAACGGAATTGATAAGCAGTCTGATCAGAAAATCCGGATATACAGGTCCTCTTAACATCGTTGGGGATCACGAAATCCTTCTGTATGGCGCGGTTGGGCGGGAAGGCGCTGTGCTGATTGCCGGCACAGGTTCTGTATGTATCGGCAGAAACGCTCAAGGCCATATGCAAAGGTCAGGGGGCCTTGGTTACCTGATAGGCGATGAGGGAAGCGGCTACTGGATAGGCCTTAAGGTCCTTTGCGCAGTCACAAAATCGCTGGATGGCCGGGGCCCGGAAACACTGATGACCGCCCCCTTGCTGGAAACACTTCAATGCGACAGCCTTCGCGGCATCATCGGGCAAGTCTATGGCGGCGAGCTTGATAAATCAAAGATTGCGTTGCTCTCGCGCCTCCTGATAGCCGCAATCCGGCAAAAAGACGAGACAGCGCTTGATATAGCGCGCAGCGCGGCTGATGAATTGTGCCTGCTGGCAGGAACGGTGGTTGCTGCTTTAGGCCTTGAAGACAGGTGTCTTGCCCTGTCCGGCGGCCTGCTGTCGTCCGAATCCAGCCCGTTATAC
>JBATQJ010000067.1:0-16990 GCA_049291975.1 Scrofimicrobium sp. | reverse complement strand
CTCCTGTACCACTCCTCTCCCCGGTTGTCCCGTTCTAGTCGTCCGCCAGGCCCTCGAAGAGCTTAGTGGAAAGGTATCGTTCGCCGGTATCGGGAAGGACAACGACAATCGTCTTCCCTGCATTCTCCGGGCGGGCGGCAACATCGATTGCGGCCGAGAGTGCTGCTCCGGAGGAGATGCCAACAAGCAGCCCCTCTTCTCGGGCGGCCTGGCGCGCTACTTCGATTGCTTTCTCGCCGGGGACGGTAATGATCTCGTCAATGACGTCCTGGTTCAGGACGGCCGGCACAAAGTTTGCCCCGATGCCCTGGATGAGGTGCGGACCGGCTTTGCCTTCGCTAAGCAGGGGAGACTCGGCAGGCTCGACCGCGATTACCTTGACCCCGGGCTTGCGTGACTTTAGTACTTCTCCAACACCGGTGATTGTTCCGCCCGTGCCGATGCCGCCGATGAAAATGTCTACCTCACCGTCGGTGTCATTCCAGACTTCCTCAGCGGTGGTGACTCGGTGTGCCTGGACGTTTGCCTCGTTCTCAAACTGGCGGGCAAGAACCGCACCGGGGCGGGTCTTGACGATCTCATTCGCTGCTTCGACAGCACCCTTCATACCCAGTGGAGGTTCCGTAAGAACAAGTTCGGCTCCGTAGGCACGCATCAGCGCGCGGCGCTCCTTGCTCATGGACGAGGGCATAGCCAGAACCACGTTGTAGCCGCGCGAAGCGCCAACCATTGCAAGAGCAATACCGGTATTGCCGGAGGTCGCCTCAACAATCGTGCCGCCGGGTTTTAGCTCACCGGATGCCTCTGCGGCGTCGATGATGCCGCGCGCAATGCGGTCCTTGACTGACGAGGCGGGGTTGAAGCTCTCTACCTTGGCCAGGACCGTTGCATTTTGATCGGTCATGGAGTTCACCCTCACCAGAGGGGTGTTGCCGATCGCTGAAGCGATGTTCGAGTGGATGTTCGCCATTTCGTCTCACTTGTCCCTTGATAGTGCACTTGAACTGCGGGACCAGCCTACGGAGGATTAGTAAGGGGTGTCGAGAATGACCAACTACGCGGACAGCGGAATGTCGATAACCCTGGTCCCGATTGGTTTGAGAGTACTGGGAGATCGGGTCAAAGATGCGGTCAAATGATCGATCTCGTCAATCTGACCGCTCTCCAGTGCTAGGGTGACGCGCAGCGAGGTACTCCACTCCTCACTCAGCACCTGGATACCCCGCTGATGAATGGCCGATTGAAACTGTCCCGCGAACTCAGGGGGTACCTCGACCTCCACCAGGCTCATGTGGACCCTCTGTGCGAGTGGAGCCTCATTCAGTGCGGTGCGGGTCGCCGAAGAATAGGCGCGCACCAGGCCACCCGTGCCGAGGAGCACTCCACCAAAATAGCGAGTTACCACCGCAACAACGTTGACTAGGTTAGCTCCGGTGAGTACCTCAAGGATTGGTGGCCCGGCGGTTCCCGAAGGTTCCCCATCGTCGGAGGAATGGGTCCGTGGTGGTCCCTCGTTCGAATCGATGATGAAGGCAGAGCAGTGATGGCGGGCGTCGGGAAACTCGGCGCGGACCAGGGTCACGATTTTGCGTGCTTCGTGTTCGCTCTCTGCGCGAGATAGAGTGGTGATGAAGCGCGAACGCTTCACAACTATCTCGCTGCGCACCGCAGGGCCAGGCAATAGCGTGAACATGGTGACATTGTCGCATTTGGATTACGCGGTGGGCCGCGTATATGTAAGGCTTATAGCCGTGAATCGGGTCTGGCCGGATTGTGCCATGTCTCGGATTCGGGTGGCCGACTGAGTCACCTAAAACAGGCCGCAATGGATGGATGCCGCAGGCGTCCTTGAATCTCGGAAGGAGCGACACCGCCATGGCAGTACCCAAGCGCAAGATGTCGCGTTCAAATACCCGTACCCGCCGTAGCGCGTGGAAGGCCAAGCTTTCGGAGCTCCAGACCATCCGCGTTGACGGCCGAGAGATCCGCGTGCCTCGTCGCCTGACGAAGGCATACCAGAAGGGTCTGATTCAGCCCGAGGACTGAGTAGGACCCTTGAATACCTCAGCAACTCAGCGTTGGCGCCGGTCACGTGGAGTAGTCTGTGAGGTTGTAGTACCCATCATCCAGTTTTCAACAATTTGAAAGGCGCAGACTGATGAGCAGTACAGATACATACGTACAAGCGAGGTCGGGACTCCGGGTCGCTTTGAGCGTTTTGGGGATTATCTCCGTTGTTGTTGGTGTACTTGTCTTGATGAACCCTGCCGAGTTTGGCAAGGCTCTAGGCATTTTCGCTGCCGTGCTACTAGGTGTGTTCACCGTGGTTGCGGGTATTTCTTACGCCCTTTCAGCGTTCTTCACCGAGGGCGCATCCTTCTGGAGCAGGGCGCTTCGGTTTGTTGTCGGCATTGTGGCGTTAGTTGCTGGCGTAGTCCTGCTGATGAACCCGGCCTCAACCGCCGTTTTCATTTGGATGTTCGCCATCATCATGATCGGCATCACCTGGATCTCCGAAGGAATCATTGCATTCATGGAGCTAGGGGAAGCACCGTCCAAGGGTTGGGTCATCTTCTACGCCGTCATCTCGCTCATCGCGGGTGTAATGATGGTCATTGCTCCATTCACCGGCGCTGCAGTGATGGTGTTCTTCATTGGTATCTCTGCGATCGTCTGGGGTGTCACCGAAATCGTCGGGGCGATCCGCTTCGGCAAGTAGGCGCATGTAGCTAAACACAAAGGGCGGGATCCCAATCGGGGTCCCGCCCTTTGTGGTATGCCCGGCGTGGTCATTCGCGTGGGATCTTCATAGAACCAGCCTCGTTCGTGTCCGCGTGCCGGACTACGTTCTTTTATTCGGACGCTGATCCGGGTTTTGAGTTCGTTCGTGTCCGCGTGCCGGACTACGGCGAGAATCTGGGGTCTCGGCGCGGGTTTGCTCGTCGAGGTCTCACTTTCTGGCCTCGAACATTGCTGTCAGTATCGATCACGCGCCAAGAAGCGCCGAGGCGGACTCGTTAGCAACCGACTCTTCTGTAAGTTGTTTGTTGGCTGGTCGGGCGCTGGCTGGCAGGATTGGTGTTGTCTGCACAGTGGGGATGGTTCATGGCTCTTCTGACCCGGATTGTGCTGGGGTCGTGGGCTTGGGAAAGACAGCCCAAGTCGCCACCCTCTTGCCCAGAAACCGCAGAACCTCGGTGCGAGAATGGTGAGAACGGCTATCTTTCCAAACCGATGACGCATCTACTGGCGACTTGGGCTCTCTTTCCAGCTTCCCGAATCAGGATGCTGTCGAGAACGGCACGTCTGAGCCGGAAAGCTCTCTCGCGAGCCCTCAGAACACGTGTCCCCCTTGGTTGGGCACCCAGCTTCCCAGACTCGGGTGCGATTACTGCACGCTCGGGCATCCTTCGCTCTGCAACCAAGCAAGGGCTTCAGACTCGGTCTCGCTGTCTTGAGCTGCCTCGTCCGGCGCGATGGACTTATCTCCATAGATCTTCCCCCAGCGGTCTCCGAACTCGGCGACTGGTAGCGCGAACACAGTGTTGTAGATTGTTCTCTCGACCGGTCCGGAGAGCAATCCTCTGGTTCGTCCTCCGAACGAGCGAACGTGTTCGAGCCCAATAAAGGCCAGAGCAACGTGTTCACCGGCACTTGCCGTGTTTCGCGAAATGAGTACCGCAACAGGTGGCGGGGGATCCAACGCGCTACCGGCAATCGACTCCCACAGAACACCTTCCTCGTTCGACACGATGTTGCCATCGACGATGCTGCGGACAATCTCTGGCTGAGCCGGGTCTCGTGGGAACACGAGGGTCTCAAATGGTCCCTCTGGCAGAAGGCTCGTAATTCCACCAATCATGGGGCCAATGAACCCTCCATCATTCTCCCGGAGATCGATTACGACGCCGCAGATTCCCGGCGTGGAGACTGCCTCAGCGGAGATCTCGGCATATTCTCGTGCCTCATCTTCTGTCCCCACGAAGCCGGGAAGAGCCAGACTCAGCACGCCATCGTCGATAGCAGCAGTTGGCCGCCGGGAATCACTCGAAGGTCGGTCTCCGGCTGGAGCCATGCTGGCATGGCGGCCACCGGCCAACTGCAGTTGACCAAGCAAAATCACCTTGACGTCATCAAACGTCTCGGCCCTGTCAGCGTCGCCCCGATGTGGTCGCCACCGATAAGGGCCAGGAGAGTCTCACTCCCAGCACAGCCGGATTGATCCTCTATGGAGGTGGCACCGAGACAGACCAAGTTAGTCTCACTAGTCAGCCTAATCGAGTTACCGATGAACGGGGCGGGCCCGAACTGGGCCTGCAATCTCTGGGGTTTTCCACAGGACGATATCCCCAGATTCCTAGTTAGGGCTCTATCCACAGGCGTCAACTGCGGCGGTCGATTGTGCTTCGTTTCGTGTCTAGCCTTCCCATCATGCATGCGAGGTCCACGAGGCCATCGCTGTGTCCCCGGGAGATGCCCGGGCGGATAGAGACGAGGAAACGGGATGCAAAAGAACGCTCACCACCGCAGGTTTCACCACCTCCTTGTGGTGTTGATAGGTCTGTTATCGCTGGTGTTACCGGCAGGGTTGGCTATGGCAGTAACTCCGGATTACGGCGACGGTTCTGAGGGGATGGAGGCGGGCATGGATCCGCCCCAGAGCGACGAGTTGAACCAACCGCAGTCTGGCGCGACGGGCGGAGAGAAGGTCGGGGAGAGCGCGCTCCAGTTGCGGGGCATAATGCCGATGTCCGTCATTGGTCGCATCTCCGGTCCCTACCCCGCCTACCAGAACCCGTCAGGCATGGGCATGGATCTCACGGAGTCGTACTGGTTTTACGACATGGCGAACACTCCTCACGGGCTCGGCGGCTACGACATTGTGCGAGATGGACAGAAGACCCGACAGTGGTGTGTCAACCTGCTGCAGGACTGGCCAACCGGAACCGGAACAGCCAAGGCTGTGTCCGCCCCAATGAATCACCCCAATGTCCCCGC
The DNA here is from genome assembly GCA_049291975.1 of Scrofimicrobium sp. GTDB lineage: Bacteria > Actinomycetota > Actinomycetes > Actinomycetales > Actinomycetaceae > Scrofimicrobium. The sequence goes on along the minus strand of JBATQJ010000067.1, from coordinate 11,992 downwards.
CGAGTACAAGGTGAACTCGAATGCAGAGATGGCCTACATACTGCGGACCTACGGGGCAACGGGGCAGCTTCTTGGTTCTCCGCGTGACGACGCCGGGGTGTATGCAGCTGTCGCGCTACTAGTTCACATGAACTATGAGCTCGATGAGGCGGTTCCGATCCTTGATGATCTCATCGACACAATGAGGGCCGGTGGTCAGACTGCGAACACTATCGCAGAGTTTGCGACTTCGATGGCCGGAGAGGCGCGCTCAAAAGGAGCCAATTTGGTCTACTCGGGCGGCCTCGAGATGGAGATGAATAGCAATCGGCGCGACTTCACCATTGGTGAGATTGGCCTGCGAATGGGGTCGGGAGATCCTGAAGGAGGATACGACGTGGTGGTCACGGTCGACGGTCCAGCCGTGCTGGACGCAAGCAGTACTCCGGGCGGATCACTGTCAGCAGACGGCAAGACATGGACCGGTAAGACACTGGCGGGCAAAGAGGTGAAGCTCTCGGGCAGAGCCACGGCCAATGGGAGCGTCTCTGCCGCTGTAAGTTACCCGAAGGTGCCACAGGATGGGATTTTAGTGTTAGAGCGGCCCGCTGGTGCTCAGACGACGATGATGTATCAATCTGGGCAAACCAGTATTGCAAAGCAGACGGAGCGATACGAGGTGATCGTTGACTTCCAGCCGATGCTAAGTTCTTCCACCGACCAGGCAGGTTCACGGATTGTTGATCCGGGCAAGGAGGTCCTAGCGGACGAACTGGAAGTGTCTGCCGATCCGGACTACGGAAATGGGCAGTGGCTCGGCATCGGCCACACAATGCCAGGAGAGAGCGGGTATTCACCTCTTCCAGTGAAGTTCAAGGGAACGTTGTATGCAGTGGGAGAGCAACCAATCGAACAGACGAACACCATTCCAAGTGGAGCGAAGAAGATCGCTGAGACCTCGTTGACCGCTAATGGGCCAGGGACCTACAGGGCTGAGGTTGCTTACGACGGTACCCCGGGATTCCTGACCTGGGTATGGGAGGTAGCGAAAGAGGACCAGCCACAACTCTCCGAAGATGACCGTTCGATGATCCACTCGGATTGGTCGGATGCATTCGGAGTCGACGCCGAGCAGAGTTCAGTTCGCTGGCCGGGAAAGATCGAGTCAAATCAGAAGGTGCACCCCACCAATGACAACACTTTCCTCGTAGACGATGTCTGGATCACGCAGATGCCCAAAGCTCATGGGGCATTCAAAGGCGGTGCAGGATTCATTGGGGATACCCCGATAATGGAAGCGAGGCTCTACTTCTGGGAAGGCAAGCGCTCCGATGAAGTGGCATCAATCGATGATGCGCTACTGGTCGGCACAGTCGAGATGGAGGCGAAGGAAGGATTCTTCGCCTCGCAAGGTAGCCCTGAATGGAAACTGCAACGTGACATGGAGGGCAGTCCCAAGGTGGGCACATACCAGGTGGTTCACGCATTCGCCGGTGATGATCGGGTGGCCCCTTTCATTTCCCAGATTCCCGACATTCACGAAATGTACGAGGTAACTGCTGAGCCGCAAATCGCGACCACTGCCACCGGCGAGGCAGAGAAGATGGTTGGTGCGTTCGAGGAAGTTACGATCACGGACGAAGTCTGCTACCTGCAGCTTCGGCCCGGAAAGGAGTATCAGCTCCAGGGGATTCTGATGGATCAAAAAACCGGCAAACCGATGCTCGTAGACGGACAAGAGATTCGAGCGGCAAAGAGCTTCGTCCCCGAGAAAGCAGAGGGCTGCGAAAGCCTTGATTTCAAGTTCAATGCCTCAACCCTTGAGGGCACCACCGCAGTCGTCTTTGAGGAGCTTCACCACGACGGTCTCAAGGTTGCTGTACACGCCGATATCAACGATCGAGGACAGAGTGTGGATATCCCCAAGGTCTCAACGACCGCTACGACCCAGGGCGGGGGCAAAGAGATAAAACCTGAGCCTAACCAGGTCATCGTGGATCGGGTCTGTTACTCCCGACTCACCATGGGAAAGGAATATCAGATCAAAGGACAGCTCATCGATAAGACCACGGGCAACCCATTGATTGTCGATGGAAAGGGCATTGAATCCTCAAAGAAGTTCACCGCTGAAGAGTCCGATGGGTGCACCGATCTTGAGTTCGAGTTCGATGCTTCGACCCTCTCGAACCGCAAACTAGTCGTGTTTGAGGACCTCTTCCTTGATGAGGTAAAGATTGCGAGCCATGCCGACATCGAGGATGAGGGTCAGACCGTCAAGGTTAAGGCTGGCAGGCTGCCGGACACCGGGGCTGAGGCGCTGGGCGCAATCGCCGTTGGGTCACTATTGGGAGCCGCCGGACTATCTCTGTTCGCTCTAAGTCGCCGTCGTAAGGCATAGAGACTAGATGGGTGGTTGCCGTCTCCACGCGGTTATCTGCCGACAACCACCCATCTGCAGGGGGTTCTGGAACTACCTAGCTTTTAAGCGAGGCTAAGCGGAGACAGCCACCTACCTGCCAAAGGTGCGAGATTCCCCAATTGTCGGTAGCCGCCCCCAGGCGTCGCCGTTCCTGGCTGCTGGAGTGTTCGGCGCGAACCCCGGCCGTCCGCTCCTCGCTGGCGTTCACGGTTTGGACGCTCTGCGGACCTTGTTTCTCCGAGTGCTACGGTCCCTATCGTGACTAGTAACCAGGAACGTAGCGTTAACGCCCGCAATGTAGAAGTTGTCAGGGTGCACACCGCTATGTCCGTGGCCCGAATGTGCTACGGCTTCTCGAAGTAGAGACGATCAAGCGCACTTCATCTTCGTCTCCCAGGATCGATCAAGAAATCATCCTCCTCGAGGGGCCGTTCTCTAAGTAGAGTGCTCCGCACTATCCCGCATTGGAAACAAGAAGATGAACTCCCCGATTCGGCCGTCACACACAGTCTCATTCGAGGTAATGCCCCCAAGGCGCAGTGACCTGGCTCCAAGATTCTGGTCTAATGTCGACCAGCTCCTGGCAAGTAGACCCGACTTCATTTCGGTTACGTATGGCGCAGGAGGCACCGATCGTGAGGGCGCGAGCGACGTTGTCACCAAGCTGGTTCGCGACACCCCCGTTCAGCCAATTGCCCACCTGACCTGCGTTGCCTCCCCCCGCAGTGATGTCCGCTCGATCGTTGAAGGCTACCTTGACAAGGGTGTCCGCTCCTTCATGGCACTACGAGGAGACGCGCCACGAGGCGCCTCCGACTGGATACCTGCGCCGGGTGACATTACCAGTGCGGCGGGTCTCGTGACGCTCATGAGGCAGATCGAGATGGAGAGGATCGCCGCTCACCCAGGATTCGCCCTCCGCTCCGCCTTCAAACCTCTGACCATTGCCGTTGCCACGTTCCCAAATGGGAACCCAGCCGCCGGAACCACCCCGGAACAGGAAGCTGAACGACTACTCACCAAGCAGATCGCGGGTGCCTCCTTCGCCGTCACTCAACTGTTCTGGAATCCTGAGTGCTACCAGTCGTTCGTGGATACCGCACGACGAATCGGAGTCTCTATCCCCATCGTCGCCGGGCTGCTCCCTCCGACCGATCCTCGCAGAGTACGCCGGATGCAGGAGCTTACCGGGGTGGAAGCCCCCGCTTGGCTACTGGAACCGTTGGAGGCAACCTCTAGTCCGGAAGAGGCGGCGAAGGTAGGCACAGAGATCGGCCGAACCATTGCCCGCGAGGTACTGGCAGGCGGATCGCCCGGAGTCCACGTCTATACCTTCAACCAGGCCGGTCCCGCCCTCGACATGGTCCGTGATCTTGAGGCTCCCGATCCGAACGGGAAGCCGCTTTCGATTCCCTCCGAGGAACTGATATGACCGAACCAAGAACCCCGAGTCCTTCCAAAACAACAACCACTCCAGTAAACGAAAGGCCCACCGTGACCACTTCTTTCCCCAAGGCAACAATCATCGGTTACCCGCGCATCGGGCCCGATCGTGAGCTAAAGAAAGCCACCGAGAAGTACTGGAAGGGCGAGATAGACGGAGGGGAACTAGGTGCCGTCGTGACCGAGCTCCGCGATTCCACCTACGCCAAGCTCACCGATCTGGGGCTGGAAGCGAACGGCTACGCGATTCCCGAGTCCTTCTCCCTTTACGACCAGGTGCTCGACACTGCGGTTGCCCTCGGAGCAATCCCCGAACGGTATCGCAACCTTCAAGGCCTCGACCGTTACTTCGCTCTGGCACGCGGCAACAACGAGCTATCAGCCCTCGAAATGACCAAATGGTTCGACACCAACTATCACTATTTGGTTCCCGAGCTCTCTCCCTCCACCGTCTTCGATTTCGAAGATCAGAGCAAGGTCGAGGAGTTCAAGCGAGCCAAAGACCGAGGATACGTTGTGCGTCCCACCCTGGTTGGCCCTGTTACCTTCCTGGCGCTTTCGAAGGCGGAGGAAGGGGCGCCCGAGGACTGGAGTCCCCTCGAGCTAGCGGACTCAATCCTGACTGCATACCGCAAAGTTCTCACCACGTTCGCTGACGCCGGAGTCGAGTGGATTCAGTTCGATGAGCCCGCCCTTACGACAGATAACCTTGAGGCCACTCGTAGCGAACTGATTGAACTTGCGAAGCGAGTCTGGACCGAGCTTTCGGGTCTCAAGGAACGCCCGCAACTCCTCGTTACCCTTCCTTACGGGAACGGAACCGATGCGGCAGCCGCGCTTGCTGAGACTGACATCGAGGCGATCCACCTGGACCTAAAGCGCAGTCCAGAACCCGATGCCGCGCTGAGTAAAGCTCTCGCCCCGAAGACCCTAGCTGCAGGGGTCGTGGAGGGGCGGAATATTTGGCGTGCTGATCTGCGCAAGGCCGCGACAGCCCTGCAGAACCTGCAACTTCTGGGAGTCACCAACCTGGCAGCAACGACTGCAACCTCATTACAGCACGTACCGATTACCGTGGAAGCGGAACAGTGGGATGACCCGGCCCTCAACGATGCCCTGCACCAGTGGCTCTCATTCGCTGATCAGAAGGTCCAGGAAGTCGCAACTTTGGGTGTCGGGCTGGTCGAAGGGTGGGACGCCATCCAGGCAGACCTAGAGAGGTCGGATCAGGCCATCAGATCGAGAGCCTCATTCACGGGGGTTATTCGCAGCGACGTTCGTGCACGCACGGCGGCTGTAACCGCAGCGGACACGCAGCGCGAGGACTCGGAGACCAGGCAGAAGGCTCAAGCCGAACTGTTGCAGCTACCACCGCTACCGACGACAACGATCGGTTCTTTCCCGCAGACGCAGGAGATTCGCAGGGCGCGCGCGGCACACGCTCGCGGCCAACTAACCGATGAACAGTACCGTGATGCGATGAAGGCCGAGATCGAGTCGGTGATTCGGTTGCAAGAGGATCTGGACCTTGATGTCCTGGTCCACGGTGAAGCTGAGCGTAACGACATGGTTCAGTACTTCGCTGAGCAACTGGATGGATATGCGGCGACAAAGAACGGCTGGGTTCAGTCCTATGGAACCCGTTGCACCCGCCCGTCTATCCTCTGGGGCGATGTCGCCAGACCCGAACCGATGACCGTTTACTGGACCAACTACGCCGCCTCGCTCACCGATAAGCCGGTCAAGGGCATGCTCACCGGCCCGACCACCATGATCGCCTGGTCGTTCCCCCGCGAGGATCTCCCATTCGGTGAGGTTGCCGCTCAGATTGGTCTTGCCCTTCAGGACGAGGTCAAGGACGTTGAAGCGGCAGGAATTCGCGTCATTCAAGTCGATGAGCCTGCCCTGCGTGAACTGTTGCCACTTGACGAGTCGAAACACCAGGATTACCTGAATCAGTCGGTCCGGGCTTTCAGGCTGGCAACCTCCGACGTTGACGTTGCGACCCAGATCCACACCCACCTGTGTTACTCAGAGTTCGGTCAGATCCTCGACGCCATTTTGGGCCTGAACGCCGATGTCACGTCGATTGAAGCCGCCCGCTCGCGGATGGAACTACTTGAGGACGTCGACACGGCCGATCTGGTCCGTGGACTCGGTCCGGGAGTGTGGGACATTCACTCGCCCAGAGTTCCCAGTGTCGAGGAACTAGTAGAACTGCTCCAGACGGCGGCCAAGTCGGTGCCAACTGACCTACTCTGGGCAAACCCGGACTGTGGCCTCAAGACCCGTGGCTACGCGGAGACCGAGGAGTCACTGCGGAACCTGGTCGTCGCCACCAAGACCGTGAGGGCACAGATACAAGAGGAGAGCGAGTAGCAGAATGAAGCCTCGGCCGGATAAGGCAGATCCAGATTCGCTCGGCTTCGATACCCAGGCCATCCACATCGGCAACGAAATCGACAGGGGATCGGGAGCGATTCGGACGCCGATAATCATGGCGAACTCATACTCGCTACCCTACGATCCCTCGACCGTTGACTGGTCCGGCACCGACGTTCCGCTTTACACCCGAAACACCGGAGCTAATCAGGTCACTCTTCAGCGGAAGATTGCCGCATTGGAAGGAGCTGATGACGCGGTTGTCCTTGCAACCGGCATGGCCGCCCTTCATGGGGTTTTCTTCACGACACTTCGGGCCGGGGACCACGCGATTATCTCGGACACGACGTACGAGGGAACATGGCGTTTGTTCGAGGAAATCTTCCCCCAGAAATACGGCATTGAGGGCACCTTCGTTGACATGAGCGATCTGGAGGCGGTCCGTGCCGCACTTCGCGCGAACACAAAGCTGATCCACACTGAGACCATCGCGAATCCAACAACGAAGGTTGCTGACGTCGCAGCGCTCGCGAAGATCGCTCACGACCACGGTGCCCTGCTGAGTGTGGACTCGACGTTCACCCCTCCTCCTCTCTATCGTCCGCTTGAGGACGGAGCCGACTTCTCTGTCCAGTCTTTGACCAAGTACATAAACGGTCACGGAGACGCGATGGGCGGGTCGGTCGCGGGATGTAAGGAACTGATCCAGACGATCAAGTCGGATGCGATGGTCGATGTGGGCGGCGCCATCTCGCCGTTCAACGCGTGGCTGATTCAACGCGGATCAGTCACGCTGCCGCTGAGGCTAGAGCGACATCAGTCCAACGCCCAGAAGATCGCAAAATTCCTTGAGGGACATCCAAAGGTCGCGTACGTCTACTATCCGGGTCTGGAGTCGCACGCGCAGCACGAACTTGCGACACGTCAGTTTGGCGGGCGAGGCTTCGGCGGAATGCTCTGCTTCGCGGTTGAGGGGGATCGGGACACCCAGAACCGCTTTGTTTCTAACCTGCGTGTCATTACCTCCGCAGTCTCGCTTGGTCACGATGAGACTCTGATAATGCACGTAAGCAACGAGGGCCCCCGTGTCGCCTACTACCCGCAGCCCTTCAAGGACTACGGACACCTTCGCCTCTCGGTCGGACTCGAAGATCCCGAGGACCTGATCGGCGACCTAGAGGCAGCGCTTGAAAGCGTATGATCGCGCCGCACGTTCGCTGACTCACAGTCCGCGAACGTTGATGTCCCTGCCGCCCTCGTATTAGTAGGGTGGAGGGAGTTCGCATACCCCGTGGAGGTTTCCTTGAGTTCAGGCAGTGAGATCCGGCAGCGTAATCGGGCCGTAATCCCTCTTTTGGTTGTCGCGGTTGCGGTGATCCTGATTGCTGCGGTTCTGTTCATGCAGAGCGGCTCGGGAAAGAGCGAGGTGGAGGCGGCACCGGCGGTCGTACCCCAGTCCAGCGAAGAGGTTCCGGAATCTGAGGAAGTCGTGATTCCTGAGACGCAGGAGGTCACAGAGCTCGAAGAGGATCCCTACGCCGAACTTGCTTTTGCGGAGGAGCGCAACCCTGATGACCCGCTGGCCGCTGGCCCGGTTGATGCTCCCGTGGCCCTGGTGATCTTCTCTGACTACCAGTGCGGATACTGCGCGAAGTGGAGTGCTGAGACGCTTCCGACCATGATGGAGTATGCCGATGATGGAAAGCTACGCATTGAGTGGCGCGATGTGAACATATTTGGCGAGGACTCGGAGCGTGCAACATCGGCCTCGTACGCCGCGGGGCTCCAGGGGAAGTTCTGGGAGTACCATGATGCACTGTTTGCGGGCGGCGTTACCCGAAGCCCTGCAGAGCTTAGCGAAGAGGCTCTAACGAACCTCGCGATTGAACTTGGACTTGATCAGGTGAAGTTCTCTGAGGACATGGGTGCCGAGAGCACATTGAATGCAGTGAAGCGAAACTCTAATCTCGGCCTAAGCCTTGGTGTTAGCTCTACGCCATCCTTCTTGGTGGGCCTTGAACCGGTGGTTGGGGCTCAGCCGACCGATTACTTTGTGCAGTTACTGAATCAGAAGCTCGCACTGGCAGGAAGCTAAGCGTGGATGTAGGTCTGCTTACCGCCTTCATTGGCGGAATGCTGGCAATTCTCAGTCCGTGTGCCGCGCTACTACTTCCAGCGTTCTTTGCATCAACCGTGGGAGCCGGCCCCAGACTCCTGGTTCACGGAACCGTCTTTTATGTTGGGTTGCTAGTTGTTCTGGTTCCTCTTGGTGTCGGGGCGGGGGCTGTGGGCAGGCTGTTCATCTCCCACCGTGACCTAATCATTGGCGGAGCATCGCTGCTGTTGATCATCTTTGGAATCATGATGTTTTTCGGGATCGGATTCGACGCCTCAAAGATGTTGCCTGGGTCGCAAACGCTTGAGAAGACCGCAGCAAGCAGTGTGGGTCTAGTTAAGTCTTTCCTGCTCGGGGCTACCAGTGGACTCGCCGGTTTCTGCGCTGGACCGATCCTAGGTGCGGTGTTGACCCTTGCTGCGGCTCAGGGGAACCTAATGACCGCCGGGTTGCTGCTAGCGGTCTACGCGGCCGGCATGGTTGTGCCGTTGTTGCTAATCGCATTGCTATGGAACCGAATGGGTGAAAAGGGGAGGAATCGACTACGCGGGAGGAAATTTGAGCTATTGGGTCGTCAGTTCCACTCAACCTCAGTTATTGCCGGTCTTCTAATGATTGGGGTCGGGGTTCTGTTCTGGGTCACCAACGGACTGGTCTCAATGCCGGATCTGCTCCCAAGAAGCGTTTCCGCGTGGTTGCAGGAGAAGAGCGCAATCCTGTCAAATGTCTGGGTCGATGTCGCGGCTATCGTCATTGTTGCCGGGGTGCTGCTGTTCATATGGTGGCGCTCAGACGACAAGCGGCAGTCGAATGACTCCGCGGATCAGGGTAGTGGGAAGACTCTCGGCGGAATCGTTGAGGTCTCAGGGGTGATCCAGCCCGGGGAGCAAAAGAAGAATTAGCTTCCGGGCTATCTCCGGTTGATTAGTTTCGGGTTCGCACCAGCTATTTCGACATCATTGGCGCTGACGGCCTTTTCCTTCCTCTCGCCCGGGACGGGCGCATCGAGGCCAGGCGAGCGACGCGAACCGAACTTCTATGCCTTTCTCCACGGTATGGTGGAAGTGATCGTTGAGCCACAACAAGGATTGTTGGGCAAAGGTAGAGTCTCCAGGAGTCCCAAGGGGGAAAGATGCGCGTCGGCGTTCCAACAGAGATCAAGAACAACGAGTTCAGAGTGGCTCTCACTCCGGCAGGCACGATGGAACTCGTAGCCCGTGGTCACGAGGTTCTGATTCAGCGGGGTGCCGGTGACGGTAGCGCCATTTGGGACGAGGACTATGCCGAGGCCGGTGCGAGGATCATTGATACCGCTGAGGAGATCTGGCAGCAGGCTGACCTGATCCTAAAGGTCAAGGAGCCCGTTGGGCCAGAATACGATCTGATGCGGCCCGGTCAGGTCCTCTTCACGTACCTGCATCTTGCAGCGTCGAGGGAATGCACCGAGGCGGTCTTGAACTCGGGCATCACAGCGATCGCGTATGAGACAGTCCAGCTTTCAGACGGGTCGCTGCCTCTTCTGATTCCCATGTCTGAGGTCGCAGGTAGCCTTGCACCACAGATCGGCGGACACTACCTGATGCGCCAAAACGGCGGGCGAGGACTGCTGCTCGGTGGCGTCACCACCACTCGCCGTGCCAAGACGGTAATAATCGGGGGAGGGGTTGCGGGAGAGCAGGCCGCAAAGATAGCCCTCGGTCTCGGTTCGGATGTCACGGTAATCGACCTGTCGATTCCTCGACTGAAGCAACTTGAGGACGTCCTCGACTGGAGAATTCAGACGCGGACTTCAAACATCATGAACATCGCCGAAGCGGTAGCCACGGCAGACCTGGTGATTGGATCGGTCCTGATCCCTGGAAACAAGGCGCCGAAGCTAGTCACGGACGAGATGGTTGCAGGGATGAAACCGGGTTCGGTCCTGGTTGATATAGCGATTGACCAGGGTGGGTGCTTTGAGGGCTCTAGGCCCACGACGCACGACGATCCCGTGTTCCAGGTCCATAACTCTCTCTACTACTGCGTCGCCAACATTCCGGGCGCTGTGCCCGAGACTGCTACGTACGCACTGACGAACGCAACGCTCCCGTACGTCTTGGCGATTGCCGATAAGGGATGGGAGGGCGCGGTCGAGGACAACCGGACCCTTTCCCCGGGAGTTAACGCGCGCGACGGTAGGCTTGTGCACCCGGGAGTTCGCGAAGCGTTCCCTGACCTGATCTAGTGCTCGAACGTACCGCTTACCTGGACCGTCCGTTTCGCGGGTAAGAGCAACCAACCTAAGGTATTTACATGAACATTGAGGAGAACCCATTGGCAGCACAGCCGAAGGCAAACAAGGCAGTTATCTTGGCGCGGGGTCTAGGGTCGCGCATGAGGAAAGAGTCCGAAGGCGCCGAACTGACGGAAGAGCAGCGTAGGGCGGCGGACAGCGGTGTAAAAGCCATGATCTCGATTGATCGCCCGTTCCTCGACTACGTTATTAGCGCCCTCGCCGACGCCGGTTTCACGGACATCTGCCTGGTGATCGGTCCCGAGCACGACATGATTCGCGATTACTACGACAGTATCGAGAAGCCGCGCGTGAGTATCTCATACGCGATTCAGGAAGAGCCGCTGGGAACCGCAGATGCGCTTCGTGCCGCCGAGGAGTTCGCGGCGGGTGAGCCGTTCCTCGTTCTTAACTCTGATAACTACTATCCGGTGGCGGCGTACGAGGCGCTCCGCGACATGGACGGTGCGGGTCTGATCGGGTTCGACCGCGTGGCAATGTTTGAGAAGTCGAATATTGCGTCGGACCGAGTAGCTGCTTTCGCACTGGCGACGGGGGATGAAGAGGGGCACCTGATAGACATCGTCGAGAAGCCGAGTGAAGAGAAGATCGCTGAACTCGGCGACGATGCGATGGTCTCGATGAACCTCTGGAAGTTCACCTCGCCGATCTTTGCTGCGGCTTCGGTAATCCCGAAGTCGGCTCGGGGCGAGTACGAGATCATCGATGCTGTCCGCCAGGCAATGGATGACGGTGAGCCATTCACGATCATTCGCTCCGACGGCGGTGTTCTCGACATGTCGAACCGTGATGACATTGCTTCGGTTGCCGCTGCGCTAGAGGGTACCGAGGTCTCGCTTTGAGTTGGTTCGTTCCCGGGCGGATCGAGGTTCTTGGCAAGCACACCGATTACGCTGGGGGACGCTCGCTTCTTGTCGCCACGGAGCAGGGAGTTACCGCGACAGTTTCGGATCTTCCGGACGCGGCGGTGGGAACGGTCGAGGCTCACTCGTCGGCCTCACCGGATCCTGTGGTATTTGTGGTGGGGAAGTCTCTTGACCTGCCCGCAGGTCACTGGGGCAAATACGTGCAGACGGTAGTCGACAGGCTGACCCTGAACTTCGGCGAACTAAAGCCTGCGAGAGTAGAGATTGATTCGACGCTACCGCTGGCGTCGGGAATGAGTTCCTCGTCCGCGTTGATCGTTGCGGTGGCATTGGCGCTTGCGGATCAAAATGGGCTCTGGGACCTGCCGCAGTGGAAAGAGAACATTACCGACCAGCTGGATTTGGCAGGGTACGCCGCCACGATTGAGAACGGCGCGGACTTCAAGGGGCTTAAGGGGTCGAGCGGTGTCGGCACTTTTGGCGGGTCGCAGGAC
>JBATQJ010000066.1:0-34854 GCA_049291975.1 Scrofimicrobium sp. | reverse complement strand
AGGTTGGACTCAGGACACGGGTTCGGCGGGATGTTGCCCGTCCCGGTCACGACGTTGCCGATGGTCACGCCGAGGGCGTCCTCGTTCACCTTCACCTGGTAGCTCACCGACTTGGTGGCTCCGGGTGCCAGTGACCCAAAGTCCCAGGTCAGCGTGGTCCCACTCAGGCTCAGCCCCGCGGCCAGCGGCTCTACGAGGGTCGCGTTGTCCAGCACGTTCAACAGGTTGTCGCTGGCCTTCGCACCTGTCAAGGTTGCTTTGGACGAGGTGTTCTTCGCCGTCAACGTGTAGGTGATCGTGTCACCCGGCTTGACCGTCGAACCGGAAGCAGGATCAGAGGACTTCGTCAAATCCCACGCCGGAGTGTAGTGCTCAGTCTCGCGACAGGTCTGGTCGTTCTCCGGGCACGGTGCCGGCGGAACCGGTCCCTGAGGTGTCGCCACGTTAGCGATGGTGACCCCGTATGCGCCGTCGTTGATCTTGACCGTGTAGGTGGCTGTCGCGGTCGCCCCCGGTGCCAGCTCACTAATTGTCCAAACTAGTTGGGTTGGGAGGATCGGGTTATAGAGCACAACGCCGGTGGAGGCGGTCGGACCGCCAACCTTGGTGGCGTTGTTCAGCACGCCCGACAGGTCATCCGTAATGGTGAGGCCACGCAGGGTCGCCGTGTCGGAGGTGTTCTTCGCCGTCAACGTATAGGTGACATTGCTGCCCGGGTTGACGGTTGATCCGTCTGCGGGGTTCGAGGACTTCACCAGTGACCATGAGGGAGTGTGATGCTCCGTCTCGCGGCAATCTGCATTGTTCTCGGGACACGGGTTCGGGGGAATAACACCCTTACCGGTGACGACGTTGCCAATGGTGACGCCGACTGCGTCAGCATCCACCACAACCTTGTAACTCACCGTCGCGGTAGCTCCCGCAGCGAGCGTCCCGAAGTTCCAGGTCAGCTTGGCACCGTTCAACGTCAGCCCGGGAGCCAGCGGCTGGACGAGGGTGGCGCTGTCGAGCACGTCGAACAAATCATCCTCGGCTGTCGCTCCGGCCAATGTCGCCTTGGACGAGGTGTTCTTCGCCGTCAACGTGTAGGTAACCGTGTCACCAGGGTTGACCGTCGAACCGGAAGCAGGATCAGAGGACTTCGTCAGATCCCATGCTGGAGTGTAGTGCTCGGTCTCGCCACAGATTCCGTCTTCGTCACAGTTTGTCGGTGGTGGAACCTCGTCCCCCGCTGTGACGACGTTGCCGATGGTGACGCCGAGGGCACCGGCGTTCACCGTTACCTCGTAGCTGACGGACGCGTTAGCGCCGGGAGCCAGGGTCGGAACGTCCCACGTCAGCCTCGTCCCCGCCAGGCTCAGTCCTGAAGCCAGCGGCTGGGTCAGTACGGCGTTGTTCAGCACGTTGGACAGGTCGTCTTCTGCGGTGGCTCCGGTCAGCGTTGCCTTGGTCGAGGTGTTCGTCGCCGTCAACGTGTAGGTGATCTTGTCACCCGGCTTGACCGTCGACTCGCTCACCGGGTTCGAGGACTTCGTTAGAGTCCATTCCGGTGTGGCCGGGGGTTCGTTGTTGTAGAACTCGACCTCAACATCGTTACCAACGACCAGACCTGTGATGGACGTACTGGTCGTGTCAAAGTTGACCCACGGTCCGGGCGTGCCCGCCACGATTCGGTAGCGACCGGTCTGGAACGGAAGAGCGGCATCCGTGGTCTCACTTACCGTCACGTCGAAGGTGCTCGACTCGGTCGGCATGGTGATGGTCCACTTCGCGGCCTCACCGGCTGCGCCGGTCTGCTGCGAGGTGGTCGGGTTGATTGCTACACCGGTAGCGGGGTTGTCCAGGACAGTGTTGACGGTCCAACCGGGCTTCAGAACCTTATTCGGATCATCCGGCCCGCTCCCCTGGTACTTCGTAATCGAAACGGTCCCGTTACACGTTGTCAGATCAGTTCCGAGACTGGTAAGAAGATCACCCAGGCCAGCAAAGTCTGCAACGTTGTGGAAGTTGGAAGGGTCCGATACGGCACGTAGGTTCGTCTGGGCTACTCCGCCGCCAAGGCCGATACCAACACCAATGGAGCGGGTTCCGATCCCCTTCAGGCTGTTTGCGGCGTAGATCGCTTCTTCCAGTGCGCGGACGTTGGTGTCGGACATGTTGTCGCTGGTCGGGCGGTTCGGAGCACCGTCGGTGACCAAAAGCATTGCGGTGAACTGATCCGAGGCGCCGGCGGTCTGAACCGCCTGGATGCCGGAGGCCCAGTTAGTGTACTGAGTGCCAACTACACTTCGCTGAATGTTGACATCAACCCAGTTCTTCAGGGTTATCGCGTTCGCAGCAGTAACCAACAGACGTGGGGAGGGAGAGGTACCGCTCGCCGGTGAGACTGTCCCGAAAGTGAACATCTGTAGTGTTGCGCCGGTGCCAACGAGTCCGTCAATGCCCTGCTTGATGCCGTTGCGGTACTGCGCAAGTTGGGTATCGGAGATGGATGTTGAGACGTCAATGAGTCCTGCCACGTCAACCGCGACACAGGTGTTGCGGGGAACGTTGTAGCGGGAGCTCAGAACGTTCCCGAGTGAGCGATCACGGGCTGGAGTTGCGCCGCCAGTCTGGGTGATGACTGCTTGGGCAGGCATCGTTACCTCGTTCGTCGACTGGAGGACGGGGGTCACGCCAGCGGGGTAGTTGATCTGACGAGTCGCACTGCCAGCTCCACCACTCGAACCCTGCACATAGAACTGAGGGTTAGCGAAAAGGTTGCTCGGAGTGGAAATCTGGACGACGCGGTATGCCTTGCCAAGGCCCGCAGTCGGAACCTCGATGGTACATTCTCCGGTGTCCGAGACGATGGAACAGGTGTATCCAGTCGGGGTGTTTCCGTCATAGAGTTCGAACCCAATGCCCGTAGTGCCACTCGTGTTGGAGGGAGACACTACTCGCGCGGTCACCTTGACTGTCGCTGTCCCAGGTGCGGCCAGGAGTTCAATGCTGGCTTCTGGGACAGGCGAAAGTGAGAGGGGTGCCTCTTCGGATTGAGGAACGTCAAGCTCGTTGTCTGGTTGCTGATCGTCGTCGGACTGTTGGTCGGGGGACGATTGCTCATCCGTGCCCTCGTCTGACTGCTGCTGGTCTGTGAGTAGTTCATTGCTCCGGAGAAGCAGTCCTTCACCAGTTCCGTCGTCTTCCAATGCAGAATTAAAGCTCTGAATGCCGGAACCGTCGCCTGTCCCGTCTTCGGTTCCGGTGTCCCCGCCTGACAAAGAATCTAGGTCCGTGGCGTAGGCCAGTCCTGTTCCCGTTGCGACGAGTGTTATGGATGCCAGAGTGGCCCATAGTGCGCGTGCGAGGCGACTAGCTTTCGCTTCACCTCTGTTCACCTGCGCGGATGATCTCATCTTGTGTGGCTCCTATTTGGTACGTCTATCAAGTTCGTGCGATGGTGTTGTGCCCATAACTGGGTGTTCTGGACACAAATTGGTTCTGTTGAAACCGAAACTTGGACGTCCGACCACAGCCCTTATGGCCAGAACGCCCTCACCTAGGACTTACGGCCTAGGACTCAAGTCCTAATATAAGGGCACTGGGGCGCAAGTGGAAGACGAACCGCGAGACATTTCAAACAGGACTTCACCAGCGGATAAGCCGGCGGGAAGGGCCACGAGGGGCGAGACGGAACGCTTTCGGCGCAGATGGGAGCTAGTTTGGGACCAAACCGCGGGATCCCATAGGACTAACGACCCAGAAGCGGGCGGGAATGACGAAAGGTCACAGTTCGATAACGACCCGGCGGAGACCAGCACCAAGCAGGCCCAGGCTCGAACCGCACCACCCTAGGCCCGCCGTTCCTCCTCGTCCCAGGCTCGCCGAACTCCTCCTCCCCCAAGCTCACTGCCCCTAACTTCCCGCGGCTCGCCGACCTTCCTCGTCCCAGGCTCGCCGAACTCCTCCTCCCCCAAGCTCACCGAACCCCCGCGGCTCTGAACACATCCCAGGATCTGACCGCGCCACGCGGGCGCGCTGGACCTCCCGTGGCTCGCCGAACTCCTCCGCCCAACCTCTAACTCCGGCACATGGGCCAGGACGGCCGGACTCTCTCCGGGACGCGCACCCCATAAGAGGGGCGAATCTGCATCGATCCCTAACGAACAGCGACTGGGTGCGGTGCGTTAAACGAATGCGCTACCACGTGGCCAACCCAAGCCCTTTTTCATCGGCGTGTCGCCCAAAAATCAGGCCACTTCGTAGCGCTTAGCAAAGACAAGCTCAAGAAAGGTGCCAAGGCACTCCCAGCCGCATTCAGAATCCAAGTGTCTGTCGGATCAGTGCCTGGTTGAACACCCCTTTGGCTCGGTCACGTTCGTCCAAGTTAGTCCAAGACCTGTGCGAGGGATCGGACAGTAGGTTGGTAGTTGCCCTAATCCTTCGGCGGTCATTCTTACTCATTGACTCAAAGTCGAGTTCAGATGCGTCTTCGATACAAGCAAGCAACGTTGCTGAATCATCCAGGTGCCGACCTGCGTCGCGCCCATCAGACACCCACGCTGCTCCTTTCACCACAAGGGCCCCAAGTTCGTCCGGCACGCCAACTGTCGTAATGGCTCCAGAGTCGAAACGCAACTCGTAAATGTCCCGACGCCTAATAGCTTGTTCACCTGCCGGGACAGCAAATGCAGGGCGGCGATTGAGTCTAGGCTCCATCCGCGAGGGAAGATGATCTGCAACCATGAGGTCGACTTTACGTCCATCCTCATGAGTGAATCTGTATGCGTGTCTTTCACGATCACTAAGGACGAATCCAACGCGAAGCAATTCTGAGCTCGCCACGGACAAGCTACCGCGGTTTGCTGCATAGTCAACCAAGACATCAACATCATCCGTCGGGCGATGCATTGCAACACCCGCGCGTCGTGCATGAGTGGTAACCATGAGACCTCCCACTAGGGTCCAATCGATAGAGACCCCTTCTGCCCCAAGTTCGATTACCGTCTTCCAAGCAGGGATAACGTCATCATCCTTCATGTTTACGGTTAATGATCGCCCAGCCATTTCTGTCTCAACCTCTCCAACCCCCGCAGTCCAGCACTTCTCTCACGGACATCCGTACTCCGTGACAGATCGGCCGCCACCACAGCAAGAGGCATTGTGTCTCCGTCGTACTCGACCGGCAGCGTGTTGTCGTAGAGCACGTGCTGCCCACTCAAGGACCGGATCATAAAATGGCTCTTCGCATATTCCTCGACACTCCCCGTTCTCACATAGCCCGCGGTGGTCTGGCTGTCCTCTATCAGATTGTCGCCTATGGCTCCGACAACAGAGCGTCCCGTCCTGATCAACCCCTCAGAGGCTCGCTCCACATTAGCGACATCGAACCTGTGAGCCTTCGTCCGCCCGGAAACAGCCGCTGCGATTGAGGTGGCGTCCGACTCCCGAATACGTTTCCGCACCCTGGCCCTGGTCCTGACGCTCAACCAGTCGGAGTCCATCCCCGACAACTCCCATAGAACGCCCCATGCTGTCGACGAATCCAGGGTCCTACCCGAACCGCCCAACCCTAAGACTTCATAGCGTGCGATCGAGTCGCTGTCTGCCAACCACACACCATTCCCCAGTTGTACGCCTGCGATTACCTCAGTTCGCAGGAGGTCAAGAGCGCGGCGCTTCGTCACACCAAGTCGCATAGCGACCTCGGAAGCCGTGATCTGAGACATGCCATAAACCTTCCTGTTTGAGAAGTATTCTGGCATGTCCGGACGAAGATTCCCACACCCAACACGTTTAGTGCCTCACTAAGGGGCGAAACCGGGCTCAGGACCCAGACTCGCCTATCCTAACCTCGCACACTGCGTTGCGCACGGCCACGCACTCCGGGACACGCACTCCGCATGAAGGGCATGAGCAAGCATTACGGCCACAACCGCGATCCATCCGGACACTCACCCCATACGAGGGGCGCAGGCCAAAATAGATGCGTTCAGCACCCCACCTAAGGTGCGCAACCAGGCTTAGGCCTATTCCTGAGCCTAGGCTTGAGCCTCAGGCTCCATGATCTCCGGCTTGCCGGCACCATTGGATAGATGCCAATCTCGATTCTCTGACTGCGTACAGGTATTGTTGATGTGTAAACGGTTAGAAAGAGAGTTGTGTTGGATGCTTTATCGTCAGCGTTCAAGCTGGCTGATGCTCGTGAGGCGGGGATACGTAAGGATCAGATCTATGCTCTCCTGGATGCGGGTCAGATCGAACGTGTCGGGCGTGGAGCATTCGTTAAAGTAGGCGAGCTTGATCCTGCTCTTGAGTCTCTGGCTGCGGCGACGGCAGTTCAGCCGTCGTCGACGATGTGTTTGACTAGCGCTCTGGTCTATCAAGAGTTGAGTGACGACATCCCAACGCGGACTGATATTGCCCTTCCGCGAGGTACTCGTCATCCGGCAGGCTTCGATCACGTTGATTGGCATAGCTTCGATCCAGATACCTTCCAGATCGGCAGGGAGGAACTGCACGGGAATGCCGGACTGTTCGTCTACTCTGCAGAAAGGACGGTCATCGACGCCTTTCGCCTGGCCTACCAGGAAGGAACAGAGACCGCTGTTGAAGCGCTCAAGCGGTGGCTTCGTCAGCGTGGGAATTACCCGGCAAAGCTACTTGAAATGGCTAAGCGATTTCCCAAGGCCTATCCATCGCTGCGAACAGCATTGGAAATTCTCGGATGAACCCAACACCTTCCCGCGACACGATCACAGGGCGCATCTACCCAAGGGTTCGTGTCCACCTGACTGCTCACCTAGCGAAAGCTCGTATCCCGTTCCACGTTGACATCAACTTGGGCGACCCCATCTGGCCCGCGCCAGTAAAGACCAGGCTGACACGCCTCCTGGGAGGCAATATTGAAACACTAGGGTATCCACTGTCGATGTCATTAGCTGAGAAGATCGTGACTGCCATAGAACGCGGAACTGCCAACACGCGTTGGCGCGACTTCGTAGACATCTCTTCACTGTCTTCAACAGAGAGTATTTCAGGGAGTGAACTGACGCGATCAATCGAGGTCGTCGCCGACCATTGGCGAGTCGAACTCGCGCCATTAGCCGACGTTCTCCGAGACATGGCAGCAATCGCACAACCACGCTGGATAGTGTGGCGACGCAAGCAACACCTCGAAAACGCAACACCAGAAGACTTCCAGGAGCTCCTCAAACCCTGCCTCATTTTCACTGGGTCAGTACTTGCTAACACCGTGAATGGCTATCGTTGGATACCAAGAACGAACGCGTGGGTCTAGTAATCCACACTCCAACTCCGGTCTGTGGGCCGGTATGACTAGGGCTCTCTCTGGAACGTGCACCCCATAAGAGGGGCGAATCTGCATCGATCCCTAACGAACAGCGACTGGGTGCGATGACCTAAACGAATGCGCTACCAAGTGGACAGCTCAAGCCCTTTTTCATCGGCGTGTCGCCCAAAAATCAGGCCACTTTGTAGCGCCTAGCAAAGGCAGGCTCGGAAAAAACACTCAAGGCACTCCCGGCCCCCGTCCAGCACCCTATACGAGGGGCGCAAGCCAGAATAGATGCATCGCGCACCCCGCCTAGGGTGCGCAACCGGGGTCAGGCCTGATTCCTGAGCCTAGGCTTGAGCCTCCGGCCCGTCGGCCTCGGGACCCGGCGCAACAAGCTCAGACCTCTCCAGGCCCAAACTCCGCTTGCTCAAACGCGCCACGCTCAAGCTCGTCAAACGCCGACTCTGGCCCAGGCTCAGCAGGCACCGGCTCAACAGGCACCGGCTCAGACGCCCGGGGCTTCCGACGCGGCGGAGCGAACAGCACCCACGCCACCGCCCCCGACCCCAGCAGGAACCACACCGCCCACCACGGGAAACCCAGCGTCACCCCGTCGCCACCAATCACATCCGTACCGGGGCCCGCATCATCAGGGATCCGGATCGCGTGAACCAGCAACCGGTGACTATTGACCCCAATCGGAGTACAGGTGAACAGCGTCACCCAGTCCTCCCCCTCGATGATCTTGAGCGACTCAGTGTCACCCGGCTCGACGGTCTCCATGGACTCGACGCGGTAGTGATGATCCTCGCCCAAAACACTGATCCAGAACGTGTCCCCCACTTCCGCCTTGTGCAGCGTCGTGAAGAGCTTGGTGTTCGGCAACCCCGAGTGTGCGGTCAGCACCGCGCGGGTCGATGGCCCTCCCACTGGCAGCGACGTCCCGTACATGTGGCCGACGCCCTTCGCGATCACTTTCTCAGACGTCCCGTGATAGATCGGCAGGGCGATCCCAACCCCCGGAAAGTTCAGCGTCCCGATGGCGTCGGTGCCGGAGACGCGCAGCATTTCCTCGTACGCCTTGTAGAGATCACTTTGAACCGCAGCGTCCTCCGCCATCGAGACGTATGGGTCCGTCAGTGGCCCCGGTTCCAGAACGTCGTTGTATGCGTAGGCGGCGTCGAGGATGCGTTGGCGTTCCTCTGACGGGGTCTGCTCCACCTGGCGCACGTAGCCGGAGATCTCCGCGTTATGCCCGATCCGCGAAATCCAGTCGGCCGCGTCCGGATAGACCAGCATCCCAATCGCCAGCATCGCGAACAGCTGCAACACGATGTTCGACGCCAACCGCCGCCTTTGCTTCTTTGTACGAGGCGTCACGCGTGCTTCGCTTTCTTCTTCTTTGTACGAGGAGGTGCGAACAGCAGATATGCGATAACGCCCGAGCCGCCCACGAACGCCACCGCCCACCACGGGAATCCCGCCGTGAGTCCGTCGCCACCGAGCGCGTATCCTGAGTCACCGTCGGGCGCAGGAATCCTGATCCCGTGCACCAGCAACCTGTGGCTGTTGACTCCAATGGGGGTGCAGGTCACTAGGGAAACCCGGTCCTCGCCCTCCTTCACCATCAGGGAGTCCGTGACGAATGGTTCCACTGTTTCGATGCCGTCAACCTGGTAATAGAGAGTTTCCCCCAGCACTTTCACTTGGAAGATGTCCCCTATTTCAGCTTTCTGTAGGGGCGAGAACAGTTTCGCGTGGACCAGGCCGGAGTGGGACGTTAGCACGGAGTGGGTCGAGGGACCGCCCACCGGGAGCGTCGAGCCGAACAGGTGGCCGACGCCTTTAGAGACAACTTCATTCGACGTGCCGTGGTAGATCGGCAAGCCGATGCCCAGACGAGGGTACAGGAACTCCCCGATAACCCCGTTATCACTGATGCGCAATACGTCGAGGTAGGCACGGTAAGCTTCGTCGTCCTCGAACTCGGCCTGATCTGCATCTTCTCCGTAGGGGTCGCGCAGAGTTCCTGCCGGCATGTACTCGTTGTAGGTCCGGGCGATTTCGAGCTTTTCTTGGCGGTCCTCGTCGGGCATCTGCTCAACCGTGCTGACATAGCCGGAGACTTCCGAGTCGTGGCCCCGGGTTGCGAACCAGTCGGCAGCCGTGGGATAAAGCAGAGCGCCGAGCCCGATCAATGCTGCCAACTGCAGCAGAATCGGGACCGCTAGTTTGCGCTTCCTTTTGGACTTGGAACGAGGTGCCTCAGGAATCACTTGCCGCCTGGGCATCGTCCTCATCATCGCTACGCTTTCGGGACCTCAGGATCCAGCCCCCACCTAGCAACACTGCTGCAAGCAGGGTGGCACCGGCAATCTGCACGCCTGTGTCAGGCAGCGGCGGTTTGGGTCCCGGAGGTGTTGATCCTTTCCACACCTCGAAGACCAGGGTCTGGGCGTCCACCGCTGTCACCTCATTGACAATACCTGCCAACGGGCTCATATCGCCTGTCCACCCCTTCGGATAGGACTGCGGCATTGCGTAGTAGGGGCGGTAGAGCGGATCCGAGGAGTCCACGTCCAGCCCGTTCACAAAGTCTGAGTAACGCAGACAGCCGATTGAGATGAAACCCTTGTTGTCGGTTGTCCATTCACTGACTCCGCCAACGGTGATGGGGTTTGTCCCGGCGCGGGCGTCGGCCTCGGACAAGTAGAGCTTAAATGTGGCACCGGGGATGACGTTCGAGGGATTGTTCTTCTCGTGCACCAGAATATTGAGCGCGCCCCATTTGGTCACCGTGGAAGCAGTAACTGGGTCGGCGTCGTCAACGTAGAGCAGCACGGTGTTGGTGTGCTCGCCCATCCCAGTGACGCGGGTCGGGTAGGTGACGACCACGGTGGCTGTGGGATCGGAGGCTCGCGCCTCGGCCATCTTCACACGTCCCGTTTTGGTGAAGGTAACGTCGAAGCCCCACTGGCCGTCGACGGTGACTTCACTGAGGGTGTAGTCCGCGCCCCGAGTCAGGGTCGGAAGAGCAGTACCCCCGCCAGCGGCTGAAACCAGGTTGACGGTGACCTCGTCGAAGCTGTCGAGGTAGACATCAGGTGCCAGCAGGTTCCGTGTAACGTAGTCCGAGATCGTGGTCTGGTTTGGAATGGCGTTCGAGGTTGTCCACGTAACCTTATCGCCGCAACTTACCGCGGCCTGGTCGTTCACTGCGATGCCAACGTCAACGACTGCGTTCTTGGGGTAGACGTAAACGGTGTATAGCCACTCAGCGGTGTTGTTGGGGTTCGGCAGGGGTAACGCAACCAGGAACGGCGCGGAACTGATGACGCCGGCCGGCGCGTCGGTTTCCTCTATTAGGTATAGGCCGACCCCGAGATTTCCGTTGTCGCCGCCGAGAGCCAGGAGGCCATCCGTTCCAGTTTTTCCTGTGTCCGCGACGGGCTGGTCCGCAACTAACGGGCGGGCCTCTGCGGCGGTCATTGTGGCGGCTCGTTCCCACCCGGCGGGGGTGGTGATGTCAACACCCGGTACTAGCTTCGCTGTGAAGGTGACACCTGGGATGGGAGTCATTGCACCGATAACGTCCGGGTCTTGAGGAAGACCGGTGGCGCGTGCGCCGGGTTTGTCGGGTTGTTCCAGCTTGGTAATGACAAGTTCAGTTTTTGAGTCCGGATTGATCTCACCGGATGGGGCTGGTTCCGCCAGTGCTCCGGGTGCCCCAAGGATAGTGAGGATCAGCACCGCTATTGAGACAAGGATGGACGAACCGGCAAAACGAACACTATGCGACTTGTGTTTAGGTGCCACACGGGTGTAGCTCATGCCGATCTCTCCTTGTCTTTCAGGTAGTCGTTTCTTGTGGATGGGTTCAGATGACCTGTGCCTGACGCCCGCCTGCCCACTGGCGGGTCGGCTCACTTCATCGTCTGTGCTGATGGAGTTGGGGTTGAGGTGTCCGACGGTTGACGGTAAGTGCAACCGTCGGACACCCCTTTCCGCGTCATCGCTTCGTACGAAGGGAAGGGGCTACTCCGCGTCAGCGTTGGCGTTGCGGCGACGTGCCACAACTAGAACGGCCCCGAGGATGCCCACACCAAGGATGGTGAGGAGCAGGGTGCCGGTGCCACCGGTAAGAGGCAACTCAAAACCGGCGTTCTTCTCGACGTTGACGATCTTGGTGGCGGCCGAGACATCGGTGGCCGGGCTATTCACCTCAACGCGGACAGGATCGGCAAGCAACGAGTAGCCGCTGGGAGCCTTGGTCTCAACCACCCAGTAATAGCGGAACTTGGCATTGGCAACACAATTCTCGCCGCCAGCGACCTTGTCTGCGCAGGTCGCCGTATCCGATGCGTCGTTGAACGGTGTCTGCTCCACTCCGTCCGCCCAATTGCTGTAGCGCAGTCCATCAATCAGGACCAGACCGTTGGTGTCGGACACGAAGATGCTCTTCGGAGCCGGGTCTGTAGCGCTACCGTCAGCCTTTTTTGTGATCGCGATTGGGTTGGTCTTCGCTAGTGCGTCGGCCTCGCTCAGGAAGACCTGGAACTCCGCTCCTGCGAGATTTGTGTTCTCTTGGTCCACCTTGTGAAGCACGATGTTGCCCCACTTGGTTGTTGCCTCGGTGGTTGTCGGAGGCTTGCCGGGGTCCCCTTCTTCCCAATCGATCGCTGCCTGGTTCGGGAAGATGGTTGCTTGGTTGGTAATGACACCAGCATTAGCGACGTCCGTCAGGGAAAGCATCGTAGTCTTGAAGTCAATCTCGACCTGTGCGGTAGCGTCAGCCTTCCACGCGGTGACAAGCTTAGCCAGACCCGCTGCGGTGAAATCGACCTGTAGCCCGTTAGCCGTGTTGGTCCAGTAGTAGTCGCCAGTCGGATCACTCGTTCCCTCTGTCAGAGTCACCCCCGTGCTTCCCGTCAACGAGAGCTTCGGAGCATCCGCTCCAGCAGTCGTAATAAGGGCGAGACGCGAATCAAGCGCGTCGACGATGCGATACGCATCAATCGGGTCTGCCTTCGGAATGTCAGCGGCAATGGACCAACTAACAACGTCGCCAAGCTTCACAGCACTCGCATCACTAACCGTCTTTTGACCACCGGTAATTGCGTTCTTGGGATAGACGTTGACCTGATACAGCCAGGTCGTACCAGCCGGGAACTCCGGGGTGGCCTCAGATCCGGTACCAATGACAGGACGCGCGTTAGTGATCGGAACCGTCACCAGGAATGGGGCCGACGGAGTTGCACCTGATGGCCAGACCGTTTCCTCAACGTAGTAAAGACCAATCGGCAAATCCGTGAACTGGGCTAGACCCATACCCGGACCTGTGGTCTCGCTTATTCCGGTTACACTCACAACAGCAGCCTTGGCTTGGTCTACCGTCATGGTGCCAGCAGTCTGCCATCCGGCATTAGTCGACAGATCGACGCCGGGGACCTTCTTGATGGTGAACTGCACCCCACCGAGCGGCTTCAGGCCTGTGGTGTCCTCAGGCATTCCGTCGCCGGCAGTTCCGAGCGAAGCAGGTTGCTCGAACTTGTAGATGTTCAGCGTTCCGCGTGTATCCGGATCAGGAACGCTGGGAATATTCGGGGTAGCATTCGCTGCCACGGTCCCACCCAATGCGAAGACAACGGCTGTTACCGCCGCACCCACGCCTGCGAGGAAGCCTCGCCTCTTCCTATTTTGCATGTTTTCCCCTTCTAGAAAACGATGGCTGATTTCCATCTAGCTCCACAAACCCATGGAGTGGTATTTGATCACCCGGACTCGCCGAGAGTGTCTGGCGCCTACGCCACCATATGACCCCTGCGATGGCGAGTAGCAGCAAGACGGCACCACCTAGTGCTAGAGGAAGCGACATCCCACTTCCACCGGTAAATGGCAACACGCTGGCACCCGTGTCCGTGATGTTGAATGTGAAGCTTCCGTCAGCGTTCTTGACCAGCTTCACCTGCGGCGTGATAGGCGTGCTAGATGCCGTGACAGTGCCATCTTCGGTCACGGTCACTCGAACGTCCTTAGCCAGCAGACTGTATCCCGCTGGAGCCTTAGTCTCCCTGAGCCAATAGACACCTGGCTGAAGGCCGGTAATTTCGACAAGCCCAACCTGCCCAGACACAGGGGTGAACCCCGGTTCAACCAGCGTTCCCGATGCCTTACCTGTACTGTCGTCGTGGTAGAGGTTGAACTCAGCCCCGGCCACAGGCGTTCCGCCGTCCCCGAGCTTCTGCACGTCAAAGCCTCGGGCCGGGATCGCGCAGTCGGAAAGGGTGTTCGTCAGGGCTCGTCCCGACATCGTGCCGGACGCGAGATCGAGCGAACTGGTGTTCCACCCCGCATCCTCACCACTGGGGTTTTCAAGATACCGCAGGATTTGATTGTTGTTTCCGGCCCAGTAAAGTCGATCGTCGGCCCCAAGCCGGACGACTCCTCCGCCTCCCCAATAAACACTGCTCACTGGGGCACCAAACGTGCTGAGGGCCCTGCTCCCCGCACTCCCTGTGGTTGCACTTTGAACCTTGCCATACACACCGGAAACACCAATAGAGGAGACGTACAGGCGGCTTCCGTCATCCGAAAACTCAAGGCTGTAGCCCACCGAAGGCTCAAGCCCTAAGGCCTCCTCGTCGGTGCCCATGGCCTGTTCGAATGTACCGGTATCCGCGGGGAACAGCTTTCCCGACTGAGCGTCGAATGTCATTAAGCGTACGCGCGACCGGTTGGCAGCTACTGCAGCCTCCGCGTTCGACGACACCGTCGCGACCTGAGTCATGTCCCGACTGAACCGAATGTCATCGTAACCGAGTCTGTATGAAGAAACCCCCGAGGAGTTGCCAATATCTGTAGAAACTGGAGTTCCCAGGTTTCCCTCATTGTCGAACGGGTATGCAACAATCGTGTTCAACCCACGCAGCGGGTTCAAGACCCAGTATCCGGTGCCAAGCGCATTCGGAACCGCAGTGACGGCCGTCGATGCTCTCCCACCCCCCATGAACTCCAATTCATTACCACTGAGACCACCCATACCGCCGTTCAAGGCCATGTCAATGATCCGGTAGGTTAGATACCCGTCCTCGTTGCTCTTAGCGCTGCTGGTAACAACGACGTACTTTCCAGTTGCCTGGCCCAGCGGGAACACTGCAGCCGGCGACGCCCCTTCTCCCCAATTGCCAAAGTCAATCGGATCGTCTTTGTCGGAAGCTGTTCCCCCGTGTGTCATTACCTCTCCATCACGGTTGACAATCCTTTGTAATCCGGAGTCGACGACAAACTGAAGGTTCCCTCGTGCGTCAGTTACCGTGAACGTGCCAGACGCGTTTGAAGCGACTGGGCTGAGTTGTCCTGGCGTGGGCAAACTGGTTCCGCTGATCCCAAAATCTAGCTTGGCGTTAGTCCCGAAACCCCAATACCTGTCACTGGCTCGTTGCTGGTCGGCTGTGCAGACCGCAAGCGGTGTCTTACTGATGATGACTTTGAGGGTGCCCTGTGCCGAGCCCGCTACACCATTCGTCTCAACCTTCGATGTCGCCTTATACTTGATCGGCGTCACGGTGCCGGAGTACGTAGCATTTACAGGTTTGAATGTGACCTTGTTGGTTGTGGTATCAAGCTTCCAGGTTCCCTGAGCGGCAACAGTGATGGTTGTCGCATCAGTTGGCAGATTGGTGGATGGATCAATCAGTTGGATCTTTACCTTTGCCGGATCCTCAGGTAGCACCAAGCCCGCTGTCGCCCCGTAATCGACGACCTGGAACGTGGCAGTCGCGCCTGGGACAATATAGCGAGTGGCATCATTCGCGTTCGGATTGATGGGCACGTCCTCAGAATCACTGGAAGTCAGGTTGAGCGGACCGCCCGATGCTGGAGAGGTTGACCCAGTTGCAGTTGCGGTATTTAGGAAGTGGAGATTCGTCCGATCGACCTCCGTCACCTTGTACGTACCGGTACAGACGATCTGGCCACCCGCAGGAATCACCCCGTCGCCAGGACAACTTACGTTGCTGATCTGAGGGTCGGAGACGCTCACCCTGTAGACCGGGTTTATGCCTGTATTGTTGACGACGAACTGATAGTGAACATCCTGACCAACACTCCAAGAAACCGTGTCTTTGTCGGGCGAACCCTCTCTGCGATCAACGAGCTTCTGCAGGTTCAGCGTCTCAAGTGGGAGCACGGTGCCGACCGACATCGCACCAAGTAGGTGCGCGTCCCTTGATCCGCCAGTCGAGCCCAAGAAACCAAACTTGATCATCTCGGGAACGGGCTGTTGCATCTGACGAGTCAAGACGGTCACATAACCCGCACCAAAGTCCATCTCCACTTGCACTTTGGGCCCCGGGTTAACCCCGTCGAGCGGGTAAACCGTTATGCGCGTCTTCCGCTCTGATGCAGCTAGCGCGTCGCGAATTCGCTGATTCGCGGTACTGCCAGTCGTTGCACGCTTTGCGCGTAGAGAGTAGCCCGCTGCTTGACCATTCGCGATTCCAAGCGCAGTCAGGTCCATTGTCTCTCCGACGGCGCAGTATCCGGTCGAACCATTCCCGGGACCGCGGAGAGTGACCGCGTTGGGCATCTGAGTGCCGACTGCTCCTGGGCACTGTGTAGCTATGTCATTTGAACTGGCGGCGTAGTTTCCGTAAGTATCGAATCCGGTGCCCAAGTAGCCGTGAGCAAGGCCCGGCACGGAAGGCTTATTCGCGTAACCGAGTGCTCCGCCTCCCGCCCCTGAAGTCGAGAGTGTATATGCGCCATCCGACAGGAAGAAGCCGATTCCGTCGGCACCCCGGTCTGATAGGGAGTTATTTGTGCTTGCGGCTTCGCCAAATTGGTACTGAGTAAACTCAACTACCAGACCGTTCTTTGAAGGCACTGCCCTGTCATACAGAACCGCGCCAACCTTGTTGGTTGAGTCATCGGTGAGCTGCAAGTATCCAGGGCGCTGACCGGGTCCGGGGCTGAACGTGGGCGTGGGCACACCCGTAGTACTTGAGCAACTCCCAAGTACTCCATTACTGGTCACGGCTCCCGTCGCGTCTGTCAGACACGCGTTGTCTAGACCCTTCCATGCGGGATCCGCGACGGTCGGACCTGAGAAGGACTCTTCCGCCATCCAGTTCGCACAACCAATCTGCACCAGCGGACTTCCTGCAACAGTACGAACTTGAGCCGGGTCGTTTGCGAGCCTCCCGCGTGTTGCATATGTCTGAACTCGGTAAAAGCCGTCCTGGGTGCAGGTGGTAAGGGTGGTGGTAAGAGTTAGAGTGTACTCAATCTTCTATCCTGCCTTGAGCGTTACCCACTTGCTCTGGTCGTCCAATTCCCCTGGACTTGGACCGAAGACTGTCGATGCCAACTCGGTACCATCGGAGGTAAGCATGACTGGCTGAGGAGACTGTGCTGGATCCATGTACGGGCATGGGGTGGAGTCGGGTGCCCCATTGATCGTTGACACACAGTCCCAGGTAGCTTCGGTTATGTTGCCCTTGAACGGAACGTAGTACATATACCGGATGGGTAGAGCCACGTCCTGACTGCCCTGGTTGTACCAGGAAGCCTTGAAGACACGCGGCTGCCCAGACAACACCCTCGTGTTTATCGGGTCTCCCAAGCCCTGTGCCGGATCGGTGTCGTTCGTCATTACAACGTCACCCTGTGCGCATTGGGTTGCCTCAATGGTTCCCGCACTCGACGCGCTCGCCTGAATGTTGTTCGGGACCTCGAAACCGTTGCGGCTGAATCTTCCCCAGCCGCCCGCCATTACCTGCTGATCACCAGAGCAGGCGTCTGCGGTTGTCTTAAGTGTGGTGGTGGCCGCGATCTCAAACTCAACGTAGCGGCCGTTCTGAACGTCGATAACTCCCCAGAAGGAGTTGTAGTACTCACCGGCTAGTCCATCGGTTATGGGCGTGCCCGAAACGACAGTGTTCTCCGGCATGTTGACCGACCCGGTGGCCGCTGTGGGACATTTGGTGGCTGTTGAAACAGACCCTGTGCCAGAGTTACGGCCCCTCGTACATTTGATCGTGTACGTGGTGTCATGGTCGGCTGCCACCATAAGTTGGTGCCAAACCCTAGCATTCGTTACGTTCGTTCCGCTGGTGTTAGCGAAGCGAACCTTCATAACGCGGGTATTCCCCGAGGCTGTTGTGGGAATGTACGCCGGTGTGCTTGTGACTGTAAGCGTCTGGCCAGCGGTGCCGACCGTGGAGGGATTCACCGGGTTGTCCTCACGGCGGCTCGTCACCGCCAGAGGGTGAACTGACAAGCTTTGCGGATTGAGGAACGGATCCTCACTCTGTGGGTCATCCTGACCACTCTGTCCAGTGGACTGGGACTCCTCGTCCTCCGAGGAAGTCGTAGTGCCATCTTCTGTACCGGATTGCCCGGGCGCAGGATCAATGGGGACGGGGACGGGATCTGGATCTGCGGGCACTGTCGTGGACTCGCCGCCCGACTCCGGGTCCTGACTGGAAGTCTCTGAACTGGGGGGTTCTAGGGGCGAATCCGTTGTGCCCAAGGTTGTTCCTGACCCAGCCTCTTCAGAGTATGTGGTCGAGGGTTGGTTGCCAGTCGGATCGTCTGCCGCCATTGCAGGCACCAAAGAGACCGCAAGCATCGATAGGCTCACGGCGCTTCCAGCTAGCACAAGTCCAGCTCTCTTCCAAGAGCTCAACACGGAACCAGGCGCCATAAACGGACATCCACTTCTTCGAACTTCGGACATTGCTTAATTGCTCGCCAAGATAGCCTCTATGACCACCCAAATGCCCTTCAGAATAGGACGATCTCCGCTGTGCAACTCTTTGTCAGAGCGACTTTATATGGTGACGATTCGTTTTAGCGAACGGCTATGAGAACCTTTGATTGAAGTTTGGTCCGCAAGAGGCGCTCAAATGATCACCACAGGACAATGGTCCCAAAATCGGGCACAATCGGCCATGATCTTGGGGCTGTTGTTACAAATGTTGAACAAATGCACGTGATATGGAGTTGATGACAGCGGTGCTGTTGCACGGTGTACAACATGCAACTATGGCACGAGGTGCCATAGTTGCCCGGCTATTGCTCTATGGAGACTCCTCTGCAAGTCGCTGACACCCATAGTTTTGCAATAGTTTTTCACTACCCTTCACAGTGAAGGGTTAAGCAAAACTATTGCAAAACTATCGCCAGCCACATGGCCCTCGTAAGAAGCCCGGACCCTCTTGATAGCGTCACTAATCGCCTTGAGAGGGGCGTGGCTTCGCGACGGCACGCTGCCACTGGCTACTTCGGAAGATGATGCCAAAACTAGAGGCCTCGGCGAACAAACCCTCGCCGACACCCCCAAATTACGGACAGAACACCCTGAAGACGCGAGCACCCGCGGCTACTGGAACCTGATCAGCCCCGCCCGGGCCGCCGCAACAAGAACCTGAACGCGGTCCCTCACGTTCCATTTAGACATGATGCTTCCCAGGTGAGCCTTAATGGTTCCCTCGGACACCATCAGCGCGTTCGCCATCTCGGCGTTCGACATGCCCTTCGCAAGACTCTGCAGGACGGCTTGCTCACGATCCGTTAGCGGAGGAAGCTCACTCCTCACCCCGACAGGTCCGGCCGATCGCACGTAATCAACAAGCATGGCGGCAACGCGGGGCGACAGAGGACTCACTCCCTCGTACGCCTGTTTCAGGGCGGCGAGGATCTCCTCCGCCTTCGACTCCTTCAAGATGTATCCGATGGCGCCCGCGCTGAGCATCGGAATCACCGCTTCACGGCTGTCGAGAGTCGTTACGGCCAAAACGCGAATCTCGGGCCAGCGCTCCTTGATACGCTCAGTCGCCTCGATCCCACCCATGACAGGCATCATCACGTCAATCATCACGACTTCGGGGCGATCCTCAGGTTCCAGCGCTTCTATAGCTGCAATGGCTTCCTCGCCATTCTCTGCTTCCCCGATTACGGTGACGTCCGGATCACGCGAAACAAAGTGTGAAAGCGCGACGCGAACCAATGGGTCGTCGTCGGTGATCAGTACACGTAGTTTCTCCACCAGGCCAGTATAGGGCGACTACCACCCCTAGACTTTTGGCCAGGGCAAATCTGGCAGATCATCAACCTTGAATATAACCCCGTGTCAAGAAAAAATCTGACCCTATGCGGGATGCACTTCCGAGGCAATGACGAGAGCATTGTATCTAGATAGCCAAACGACTAGTTCTGAGGGGGTGTGCAAAGTGGGTTTTTGGGGTTATATCGCTCGTTTCTTTGGCATGACTGGATTTTAAGGCTAGATGATAGACCATACTTTACGTATGGTGGGCAAATCACATAAACGTACAGGTGAGAGACACTTATTATTCAGCCACACGGACAGGCTGTCCAAAGCTGAACGTATAGTTCTTTTAACCTTCGTCGGGGCTGCAGCAGTGTTTGACATAGTCGCGATGATTCGCGATCCCGGGGGCGACATGCCCTATCGGAGTCTGAGTCTTCTTACGACCCTGACACTCGCGCTGTTCGCATGGTCTCCACTAGTCGCAACCGTGGCACTAGGCGTGGTGGTAGCAACTGCGTTCGCGTTGGGGGTTCCTACCTATGTACTAATGGGAGCGTCGATCGCTTCGCTTCTGGTCACTCGCCTCGCATCGACGCCCTTGTTACTCGGTTTTGTCGCCGGCGTTGCCTCTTGTACTCTGGCGTTGATATCTCGTGTGGAAACGCCTACCGGCGACATCGTCGCCTTCCTAACGGTGGTTCTCATTGCGGGAATCGTCGGGGCTGGTCTTCGCTTCGCACTTGACCAAAGTAGTCGCCTCGAAACTCGCCTTGTCGCGCAAGCAGAACACGAACGCAAAGCGATTCAAGCAGAGAGAAGCTGGATCGCGGGCGAGCTCCACGACAGCATCGCCCATCACCTGACTATTATTTCTCTCCATTCGCAATTACTCGACGATGAACAGATGCGGCCCGTCTCGCAGGAGGCGATCGAGGACGCAGCACGAAAAGCGCTCTCCGACCTCCGCTTCATCATTAACATTTCTGAGGACTCGCCCGGCGGCGAGAACGTACCAAAGGGAGACCTGGCGGAAGCAATCACTGAAGCCAAACGGGAACTTCAAGCAGCGGGCCAAATAGTAGTAATAGACGGGGACTCGGCCGACAAATCCATTCCTCGCGGTATCGAGATCATCCTCGCCCGCATGGTGCGTGAGTCGACGACCAACATAATCAAGTACTCGGGACCCGGCGAGGTCAAATTCGCCCTGGACGTGCGGCCGAACCTGATCAGTATGGAGATCCGAAACCCTCTCTCGTTCGCTGCAGCTCGCGTGAACTCATCGAGTGGGACCGGGGTCAGCCGGATGTCAGAGCGTGTTCTCAGCCAGAGGGGAGATTTCAGGGCTGGCGTTGTTGGTAATGATTGGGTCGTCTTTGCACGGTTGCCGATCATTTCGCCCGGTGACGAGACTGCGACCAATCCTCCAACAGATGGCAACCGCCTGAAAAAGATGGACTCGCGGGACGGCGCACCGTATGGGGCTGCTGCTTCGAGTCCCCGAATGGAACCCTAATAAGGGATCGCCGAAGTGGCGGGGCTTACTGAGTAGCGCGGGGCACCTCGTCCAAGTTCCTAAACGTGGTGCCTGGGTCTGCTCGGCGGGAGCCCAGATTTCCACAGGTAAATGCCCTCCGCGACCATCACAACGCCGAGGATCACGGCCCACCAGGGAAACCCCGGCAACTCGGGCACCGCACCGGCCCGCTCAAGGTCAGCGATCGGCGTCGGAGTGATTCGTTCTGCGGTCACCAGTATTCGGTGCGTGTTGATCCCCAGCGGAGTACAAGTCACCAGGGTGACTAGGTCACGGTCGGGATCGGCGAGTATCGCTTTGGTCTGATCCGGCTCAATCACCTGCTTCTCGACCACCTGATACGTCAACACTTGGCCGAGAACTTCAATAACGAACGTGTCCCCCTCTTTCGCACGGTCGAGTTCGTTGAAAAGCGTCGCCGACGGAAGCCCTCTGTGCGCGGTCAACACCGAACGCGTTCCGACGCCGCCCACCGGAAGCGACGTGCCCTCAAGGTGTCCCACGCCCTTTTCCAGCACCTCGTCGCTGGTTCCGTGGTAGATGGGCAGATCAATGGATAGTCTGTCGTACCTGAGCCTGCCCATAACTCCGGAATCGGTCAGGCTCAGCAGGTCGGCGTAGACGAACGCTTCCTCAGCGCCGTTCCCCGCGGCGGTGGCGATGTTCGCGTTGGCCTCGTACACCGCCCCGCTGGCGAGCGCATCGTTGTACTGGTGGGCCCGCGCGAGTAGCTCGGTGCGGTACTGATCATCATTGTTGGGCGGGATGGCGAGGGACTCCTGCGCCAGCGCGGTCACGCGCGACTGTTCCTTCTGGGAGAACCAAGAGGCGGCCTGCGGGTAGAGGAACACCCCCGTCCCGACAAGAATCACCAGACACGCAGCGGCAGCGGCCCACGGGAACCGCCAACCGCGCCTAGCGGCTTCACGCCTATGGGTTCTACTCGGTGCGCTCATCGTCTTCGCCTCAGTCAGTTTCAGTTTTATTTGTACGAGGATTTTCGTGCCTCAAACACAGTCTGGCGGCGATACCAGTTGGCACCGCCGCCAGTTCGATCCGCCGTTGGATCGGTGTATTCCTGTTCGGGTCTAGCTGTTGCGACGGCGACGGTTGTAAACCATCACGCCTGCGCCAGCAGCGACCAGTAACAGGCCGCCGATGCTCATGGCCATCGTGCCCTGAGCACCAGTTAGGGGTAGATTCGGACCCTCAGTGGGAGTGTTCGGGACTTGCGCACTCCACGTGCCGTCGGCAACCGCACCCGGTGTTACCGTGATCTTGATTGGAGCCGTCGAGGCCGTGTATCCGTTGGGAGCCTTGGTCTCGTAAACGCAGTAGTCGCGAGTCACCGGAGCGCCGTCCTTCCCGACGTACAGGCCCGGAATGTTTACAACGCCCTGGGCGGTTGAGGTGAATACATCTCGCGTAACAGCAGGGGATACCGAGTTATCGAGGATGGTGATCGGCGTGCCCGCATCCGCAACCGCAGGCGCACAGGTGCCGCTGGCAGGCAGATCAAACACCTTGAACTCGGCGTTCGCCAGTGTCTTGGCCGGGTTGCCAGCCTCGTGCTTCAACAGCTTGGCGGCGCCCCAGTCGGTCGTTGCCTCACCGGTCTTGACGTCGTCACCACCGGTGTTCTCGAACGCCTTGTTGTCGAGAACGCCTACCCCGACAACCTTGGTGTCCAGCTGCCAAACCAGTTTGGTGCCAGCTTGCAGGCCGTTCAGCCAAGCAACACCCCCGGGATTGAAGGTTACAGTTGCGGTTCCGCCGCCGGTCGTGGCCGGGGCTGACGGAGCAACAGTGTAGTGAGCCGCTGGCACGTCAACTGCGGTAGCGCCAGGAACGATGTACTTCAGTGAAAGGGTGCTGTTGTACTGCAGGTTCGCGTTGAGTACGTCCTTGATCACGTATGAGGTCAGCGGGGCGCCGCCATCAAACGATCCCAGTGGACGAGTCGTGATTTCCCACGGAACAATCGCACCGAGGCCGTGTGTACCCGGGTCGGCAACGGTCTTGTCTCCCTCGTCATCGAGCGTGTTCTTCGGGTAGGCGTGGACCGTCCACAACCAGGTGGTGACTGCCGGAGTATCGGTAGACTTCGACGGGAAGGGGATGGTCACAAGGAACGGCAACGCAGGAGTATCAACCCCTGCCGGAGGGTCCGTCTCAACAACCTTGTATAGGCCAATGGAAAGGCCTTCGAACGTTGCTGAGCCATCAGCAAGAGTCCAGAGCGTCGTCGCCCCGGGAGTCTCAGTAGTACAGGTGTAATCGTTGACGTTGGCGGTGGCGACTGCGGCCCATTGCGCATTAGTGGTGAGGTCGCCGACCTTACAGACGGTGAAACCCACGTTCGCAAGCGGCGGTCGCGCAATTGTCTGGGACGTACCGTTGTTTGGGTTCGTGGTGGTGGTTCCCGCGTGTTTGTGGACGACGAGGGTGCCGGTGGTGCCGCTCGGCGCGTTATCCGGAGGCGTCCCATCCGTGCCCTGAGCCGCGAACGCGGCAGAGCTGGTTGCGAGGACGCCAGCCATGGCCAGGGCGAGCGCCCCAGCCCCGGCGGCGAACCTCCGCCCGATCTTTTGCTTAGTCATGGTCTCCCATTTCCTTTCTTACCCTCGGCCCTAGTGCCGGTATTCCGAGGAGTTGTGGTTTTCCTTTTCTCCGGCACTAAGCCGAAACGTTGTAAGTCTGTGCTTCCAGGGATCGCCCGTGCGGTCCAGAGATCTAGATGACCTCCTTCCGGTTTCTGCGATGCTGTGCCCACACCACTCCGGCCGCGCCGAGCAGCACCGCACTGGCTCCGGCGATGAGGAACGCGTCCCGCCCAAGGCCACCGGTAAGAGGAATAGTCGGCGGAATAACTGGAACGTTCACGATGTTCCCGAGGTTCAACTCAATGACACCCTCCCTACCGACCTCGAATCGGTGCGGTGTCGTATCGAGTTGGTATCCGGAGGGAGCCTTAGTCTCCACCAACTCGTACTCCCCCCAATGCAGGTCTTCCAGCTTGAACTGACCCGCGAGCGGATCCTGGTCCGGCCCGATGCAACTGGAAGCCAATTGAGCAACGCAGTCGGTCACCGGCGTGCCCTCATCCGGCTGGCCGGGGCCCTTCAGCAGCCATTCGGAGCCAGCTAACTTGGTCGACCCGTCGACCTTGTTCCAGATCACTGAGCCCGGAACCTGCTCGGTGCGATTCGTAACCACCACGTTCGCCGTGCTGCTAGCGGCGATCGTCACCTCTCCGTCTGTAGGACTGTACGAGGGCGTCCCCCAGACCAAGGAGCTAGGCAAACCTTGAGAGTTATCCGCTAAAGGTTGCCCGCCAATGGCCGTCTCTTCAACGGTACAAACTGAGCCCACAGGCAGTTTGTCGTATTGAGCGCCACTGGTCGTGGTGATTGTTGCCGCGGTCCCGGCACCCGTCCTCGTCCAAGTGCCTTCCGAGACCTGGTTGTCGTTGAGTTCGCAAGCGTAGGTTCCGCTGAACGGAACGTTGCCAGAGCCGGTTGGGACGTCTTGGAACTTCTTCTCAATCGAGAGGGCTCCCGTGAGCACCTTGGTATTGGTGAAGGTGCACAGAACCTTACCCGAGGTTGGAGTCAGCCCCGCGATGGTCACCGAAGAACCGCTGATCGTGACCTCGCGCTCGACACCAGCGACCGTACAGGCGACATCGGTCAATAGGAAGTCGGGCTTCGAGGTGACGTCCTCGGTGAGTGTTAGCTCCGCCGTGTGGTTGTCGTCCGCAAAGTTGATATCCCAGGTGACGCCACGTTTGGTGGTTCCGTTGTTGACCGTCGTTCCGTTGGTGGGATTGGGACCTATCAGGGTTCCCTCACCGCTGTTCGCTGCACTGAACTTCCAGCCACCGGCCATCTCGGTGGCGGTGCCGCCAACCACCTCGGTCTTATTGACTTCGATCGGAACCGTGCAGGTAGCCTGCTTGACGATCTCGGTGAGCATGTCGTTGATTGCGTCCCAATCACCTTGGACGTAGTCGTTCCCAGCTATCTCGCCGGATACAGCACGCAGGTTCGCACCTGTGTTTGCGCCGGATGCTCCGCCGCCAACACCGACCGAGACAATGCGGGTTCCGCTGGCCTTGAGCCGGTTGGCCTCGTAAATCGGAGCTTCAAGCGCCCGAAGCGTGACGTTGCTGCCGTCTCCCGCGGCGGTTCCGTCGCCAAAAACTCGGTTAGGTGCACCGTCGGTCACGAAGAGGACCAGGTCGAATGTGCCCGAGGGGATATCTGCCAAGCCATCATCCCAGTTCGTGTAGGTCCCACTACGGCCATTCAGCGAGTCATAGATCGCTTGCCGGTTGCTTGCGGTTACCGGTACAGGCGTTCCGGTGGTGTAACGCCATCTGGCCGTGTCACTGAAGCTCAAGATAGACACCGATGCCTTGTCTTGCAGCACCGCCATCACACTATTGTTCCCAGTGCCAGCCACCGCGTTCCTCATGTTGGTCCAGTTGGCGGGACCAACGGACCCGGATTCATCCAGGACGATGGCGACCTTCAGTTCTGGCTTGCTGCAGGAAACCTTGACCGAGGGATTGTTGTAGGAGTTCGCTACTGCACCAAAGGAGGCCATACGCTCGTTGGCACCGCCACTTGCCAGAGGCGTTCCGCCGGTCACTCCGTTTGCCACCTTGGGAAGGTAGTCAGTGGCGCCGTTTGATATGGCTGAGGTAAGACCGACCATTCTTACCGCGACTTGAGGACCTGGACTCGTGGATTCGTTGACGTAAAGTGAGGGATTCACGTACGTGTTGGCCGCAGGACTACCGGGTCGAGGAGCCTCCTCGATCACCCATAGTTGCTGACCCTGCAGTCCGCCGGAAGCGCCGGGGATTGTGAAGGAGCATTCCCCGGCGCCCGCGGGAACCTCGCACGAGGCCCAGCTGGCCGTGATCGCCGTACCTGGCGAACCGGCCTGGTTTGTGTAGAGCCGGAAACGAGCACCTTCGGTGTAGGAGTAGTCGACTCCGATGTTGCTCGACACGCTACCGCTAATGGACGAGGGGTTCGCGAGCGCGCGTTTGCGAACGGTGACAGTCATCGTCCCTGACTGGTCCGCGGCCTTGGCTGCGACGTTGGGGAACCTGTACCAGTAGACACCGTCGACGGTGTTCCACAGATTGGTACCGCTCATCGTTGTCCAGCTCGTGCTCGGGCTACTGAACTGGTAGAGCGCACCCTCGTACTCCCAGGTGGGAGACCCTTGCTGGTAACCCCAGCGGTCGCTATTGGACATCGCGATTGGATTGGCGCCGTTAGCGTCGGTGGCGCCGTTCGCAACCTTAAACACTCCCGGGGTCGGATCACTGTCATAGCCGGTACAGGGAGAAGCGGTGCAGTCGGGTACCGAGTAAACCGTTCCTTGCGAGGCGTTGTTGCGCACATTGAAGCTTGCGCCGCCGACCAGGGCAGAGGCCTGATCTCTGACGTCCCAGGTTAGGTACGCGGACGCCGCACGCAGATCCCCCAAGTCGCGGGACACGGCTCCACTGGTTGGCATGCGCTGGGCGAGCCAACCCGAGTTGGCGGTTGGCGGGATGTAACCCCAGCTTGCGCCGTTCCAATCCCATTGAGCGACTATGGATGAACCTCGAGCACGCCAGTGCTGGCTGTTGGCGAAGGACAGGGGCGAGAGGCCGTTCGAATCGGTCGCGCCACTGACAATCTGAATCATTCCCGGAGTCGGGTCGCTGTCATAGCCGACGCAAGGGGTCGCGATGCAGTCCACCACCGTGTAGACGGTGGGATTGCTGGTCCAGTTCGCGGAGCTTCCAGTCCCGCCGAACTGAAGCTGGAACGTTCCTCCGCCAACTAGTGGGCTGGTGGCTGTCGTCCCGTTACGTAAGTCCCACATCAGACCAGCTTGAGTCACGGCGAAGTCGCCCAGGTCCAGAGCGACGGCACTGTTGCTACTGAAGCGACCTGTCGCCCATGCAGAAGTCGTGAAGATCCAAGTCTTGCCGTCGGCTATCTGCCATGAAGCGGGAGCGGGGGCTGGGCTAACCCGGAAGTGGGGACGTGTATTCGACTGAATGGTGACGGTCCCCTGAGGACCGGTAGCACCATCAAGAACCTGTATTTCCCCGGCGTCCGGGTCCTTGTCGTACCCGCTGCATTGCGTCGCATCAGCGGCAATGCAGTCGACAACTGTGTAGACAGTGGGATTGCTGGTCCAGTTCGCGTCGTTCCCAGTCCCGCCGAACTGAAGCTGGAATGTGCCACCACCGAGCAGAGGGGAACTGCTACTGGTTCCGTTTCTTGATTCCCAGTAGACGTAGCGCCCGGTTCCGGGCTCGGGCCCAGCGACTTGTGGGGCAACCTCGTCCACCTCGTCAAGGGACTGGCTGGCTACTGATTTCTCTGCCTGACCCACGTTGGGGTCTAGCGGTTGCTCCTGGTCAGGCTCGGTGTCAGCGGGGCTTTGACTATTGTCTACCCCCCCCCCCGCGTTAATTGGGTCAGACTGGTTGGGCTGTTCGCTGGGTTGCGATACTTGATCTGCTGGTGCCTCTGGTTCTACCGGCACAATCGGTTCTAC
Source organism: Scrofimicrobium sp. (assembly GCA_049291975.1). Classification (GTDB taxonomy): domain Bacteria; phylum Actinomycetota; class Actinomycetes; order Actinomycetales; family Actinomycetaceae; genus Scrofimicrobium. The sequence goes on along the minus strand of JBATQJ010000066.1, from coordinate 7,410 downwards.
TGGGTCCGTCTGGACATCCGGAATAGACGCATCGGGTTGCCCGGCTACCGAATCCGAAAGTTCTTCGTAGGCAACCGCGGCCGGATCAGACGGCGCGCTGGCCGCTTCGTCGGGGCTCGCGGCTACCGCGACACCTCCAATAGATACAAGAGTCGCGCAGGCCAGCGCAGCAAGAGTAGCGCGTAGGCCCGGATATCTCGGTGTACTTGACCGACCACTCATGTGTTGCATGGGGATTCCTTACGTAAGACCTTTGGCCAGAGCCAGGTCAACGGTGACCCTAAAGTGTAATTAATATAACTTAAAGTCCTATCTCTAGATAGACTTTTGGTTAATGTTAGATAACGACTTTTAGTTGATATTTTGTAGCAACTTTTGGCTAAGATCGTGCGAACTGGGTCTGAACAGCATCTATGGGCCGGCGCCACACTGGGAACGCGCACCCCATACGAGGTGCCCAACTTCCCCACAGGCAGTCCCGCCACGCAATCTTTTTGAGCTTTCCCGCCACGAAATCCCCCAACTTCCCCACAGGCAGTCCCGCCCCTCATACGAGGTGCTTGAGCCGCCCCGGCTTTTCCACAACCACGACGTACGGACGCAATCCACATTTTGGAGGGAACTGCTTGCGATCCCCTCGTACAACCGTCAACCTGTGTGAAAAGGGAACCGGGAGAGAACGTGGCACTGGGCGAGGTATTTGAGCATGTGCTGTTTTCTGCCGATATCCCCCACCTGAGCAAGCGGATGGGACTGGTGAAGATTCGCCAGGGCTGCTACGTGGAGACTGACTACCTCCTGTCCCTGAAGAAGCCGTGGGACCGGGAGCGGGCCGTCGCGCTCGCCCGAATCGTCGCGTACTCCAGAGCGAGGAAAGGAACAACGGCCGTCGGAATCGCGGCTGGACTTCTGCATGGGATGAACTCGTCGGAGAGCATCAAGACCATTGACCTGGCAGTGCCAGGACCAGGGCGGGGTCACAGAGAGACGCTCCCGCCCATCGTGGTGGGGACGGAGTCCGCGGCACCGGCATGCGACCTGGCGCTCCACCCCGCCGGGCAGACCGCGGGAATGTCGAAGCAGAAGATGTTCGGTGTCCAGGTTCTGAGTCTTGAACACACGATCATTTCGGCGGTGCTGTTGAACCCGGATGAATCCGGGTTCGTGACCGCGTGCGAGGGGATGCGGATGCTCGGGCGCTTTTCGCGCCCTTCGCTGGACATTTCTCGAGCCAGGGAGGCACGGGTACGCAAAGCGCTGCTGCAGAAACTTGAGCAGACGAACCCCGGGTCACGGAACCGGAGGCGCGCGGCGTGGCTACTGGAATGCGCCGACGGTGCCTGCGACTCGGTGGCCGAGGAGCTGTTGCTGTATCACCTGTGCGCGGGCGGCCTCGACGGGGTGCGCACGCAGTACCTGGTCGCGCATCCGATGGGTAAGTACTACCTTGATTTTGCGGTTCCTGAGCTGATGCTGGGCATTGAGTTTGATGGGCGAATGAAGTACCAGGGTCCAGAGCGAGATCTAGTGATGCTGGACCAGATGGAGCGGGAGTCAGAGTTGCGACGGCTCGGGTGGAGGATCGTGCGCTTCACCTGGTCGGACTTGAGGGACTCCGAGCGGATCATGACGAGACTGGGGGTGGCGCGGGCGGCTTGAGGGATCCGAGCACGGGCCTCAGCGGGAGAGGATGCCAAAACTAGAGGCCTCGGCGAACAAACCCTCGCCGACACCCCCGATTCCTGCATGCACGAGCGGCTTAAGGGATCCAAGCGCAGGCCTCAGCCGGGGGGAATGCCAAAACTAGAGGCCTCGGCGAGCAAACCCACGCCGACACCCCCGATTCCTGCATGCACGAGCGGCCTGAGGGGTCCAGGCACGGTAGCGCAACGCAAAACGCGGGCCGGACTCTGCCGACCCGAACCCGGGTAACACGAAGGCCGGCCCTTTCGGACCGGCCTTCGTTGTGAAGCTTTAGCTTCGGGGTTTACTAGCCGAGGATCTCGGTTACCTTACCGGAACCAACGGTGCGGCCACCCTCGCGGATAGCGAAGCCGAGGCCGACCTCCATTGCGATCGGCTGGATCAGCTCGACCTCAATCTCGGTGGTGTCGCCAGGCATAACCATGTCGCGACCCTCAGGCAGCGTGATGATGCCGGTAACGTCCGTGGTACGGAAGTAGAACTGAGGACGGTAGTTAGAGAAGAACGGCTTCTCACGGCCACCCTCGTCCTTCTTCAGGATGTAAACCTGAGCCTTGAACTTGGTGTGAGGCTTGATGGAGCCGGGAACCGCAACAACCTGGCCACGCTCAACGTCGGTACGCTTGGTGCCGCGAAGAAGCAGACCACAGTTCTCGCCTGCCCAGGCTTCGTCCATCTGCTTGTGGAACATCTCGATACCGGTGACGGTGGTCTTCTGCGGGGCGCGCAGGCCGAGGATCTCAACTTCGGAGTTGATCGGCAGCTTGCCACGCTCGACACGACCGGTAACAACGGTGCCACGACCGGTGATGGTGAAGACGTCCTCAATAGGCATGAGGAACGGCTTGTCCATGTCACGCTCGGGGGTCGGGATGTACTCGTCAACAGCTTCCATGAGCTCTTCGACCTTGGCGGCCCACTCGGGGTCACCCTCAAGAGCCTTCAGAGCGGAAACCTGGATGACAGGAGCGTTGTCGCCGTCGAAGCCCTGGCTGGTCAGCAGGTCACGGACCTCTTCCTCAACCAGTTCCAGCATTTCCTCATCATCAACCATGTCGGCCTTGTTCAGGGCGACGAGGATGGTGGGGACGCCAACCTGGCGGGCAAGAAGAACGTGCTCGCGGGTCTGTGCCATGGGGCCGTCAGTTGCGGCAACCACCAGGATTGCGCCGTCCATCTGGGCGGCACCGGTGATCATGTTCTTGACGTAGTCAGCGTGACCGGGGGCGTCAACGTGTGCGTAGTGACGCTTATCGGTCTGGTACTCAACGTGGGAAACGTTGATGGTGATGCCGCGCTCGCGCTCCTCAGGTGCGTTGTCGACAGCATCGAACGGGCTGAACGTGTTCAGGTCCGGGTACTTGTCCGACAGCACCTTGGTGATCGCTGCGGTCAGGGTCGTCTTACCGTGGTCAACGTGACCAATGGTGCCGACATTCACGTGAGGCTTTGTGCGCTCAAACTTGGCCTTCGCCACTATTGTCCTCCTGGACTCGGGTAGTTGTTTTCGCCTGTGTAACTCTACATCGGGGCTAAGCAGCTACGGGGTTTTCCTTTGATTTTGTGAGGAGATCCGCCCGCCGAACTGCGGGCGGGCAGATCCACCCCGGGGTTACTCGCCCCGAGACTTTCCAACGATTTCGTCAGCGACATTACGAGGTACTTCAGCGTAGCTATCAAACTGCATGCTGTAGACCGCGCGGCCCTGCGTCTTGGAACGCAGATCGCCAACGTAACCGAACATTTCTGACAGTGGGACGTGCGCGCGAACGACGCGAACGCCGTGCTGCTCGTCCATCGACTGGATCGCGCCGCGGCGGCTGTTCAGGTCGCCGATAACATCGCCCAGGTACTCTTCGGGAGTACGAACCTCGACGTCCATGACCGGCTCAAGCAGAACCGGGCTGGCCTTCTTCAGGGCTTCGCGCATCGCCATGGTGCCAGCGATCTTGAATGCCATTTCGGAAGAGTCAACGTCGTGGTAAGCACCGTCGAGCAGGGTGGCCTTCACGCCCACAACCGGGTAGCCGGCGAGAACGCCAGTATCCAGAGCAGCCTTCATGCCCGCGTCGGACGAGGGGATGTACTCGCGAGGAATGCGACCACCGGTCACCTTGTCCACAAACTCGTAGTCCACCTCGGCGTTCGCTTCCATCGGCTCAATCGCGATGATAACGCGAGCGAACTGGCCGGAGCCACCCGTCTGCTTCTTGTGGGTGTACTCAAGCTTCTCGACAGGCTTGCGGATGGTCTCGCGATAAGCAACCATCGGCTTACCAACGTTCGCCTCGACCTTGAACTCGCGGCGCATACGGTCAACGATGATGTCCAAGTGAAGCTCACCCATACCACCGATGACGGTCTGACCGGTTTCGGGATCCAGTTCAACGGAGAAGGTCGGATCCTCTTCCGCTAGCTTCTGGATTGCCATACCCATCTTTTCCTGGTCAGCCTTCGACTTGGGCTCGACAGCAACGTGGATAACTGGCTTCGGGAAGGTCATGGACTCAAGAACAATCGGTTTGTCGATTGCGGAGAGCGAGTCACCCGTCGTGGTGTCCTTCAAACCAACCATGGCGTAGATGTGACCAGCGTGAGCCACATCCACCGGGTTTTCTTTGTTCGAGTGCATCTGGAAGATCTTTCCGACACGCTCTTTCTTGCCCTTGGTGGAGTTCAGGATCTGGCTACCCGACTCAACTTTGCCCGAGTAAACGCGAACGAAAGTGAGCTTGCCGAAGAACGGGTGGGCCGCGATCTTGAAAGCGAGCGCCGAGAAGGGCTCGTTCTCGTCGGGCTGACGCACCTCGGTGTTGCCGTCCTCTTCCTTACCCGGGCGGAAACCCTCGACCGCGCCGATGTCCAGAGGAGACGGCAGGAAGTCGATGACGCCATCCAGGACAGGCTGGACACCCTGGTTACGCAGCGCGGTGCCACAGTAAACCGGGAAGGCCTTGCCGGAAACGGTCAGGGCGCGCACGCCCTCCTTGATCTGATCGTTCGTGAGTTCGAGGTTCTCAAGGTAGACGTCCATGAGTTCCTCGGTACCCTCGGCTGCGGCTTCCATGAGCTTCTCACGGTATTCCTCAGCCTTTTCGACCAGGTCAGCGGGGATATCTTCCTCGACCACGAGTGCGCCAAGGGTGTCCTTACCGTCCTCGTCCTTCGCCGGGAAGTGCAGCGCCTTCATCTTGATCAGGTCGACGACGCCCGCAAAGTCGTTCTCAGCGCCGATCGGCAGTTCCATGACAATCGGGGTCGCGGACAGACGATCGATGATGGTCTGAACCGAGAAGTAGAAGTCAGCGCCCAGCTTGTCCATCTTGTTAATGAAGCAAATGCGAGGAACGTTGTACTTGTCGGCCTGACGCCAAACGGTCTCAGACTGCGGCTCAACACCCTCTTTACCGTCGAACACTGCGACAGCGCCGTCGAGGACGCGTAGCGAGCGCTCAACCTCGACCGTGAAGTCAACGTGTCCGGGGGTGTCAATGACGTTGATCTGGTAGCCCTTCCAGAACGTGGTAACAGCAGCGGAGGTGATGGTGATGCCACGCTCCTTCTCCTGCTCCATCCAGTCCGTGGTCGAGGCGCCGTCGTGGGTTTCACCAATCTTGTAGTTGATGCCCGTGTAGAACAGGATGCGTTCCGTGACGGTTGTCTTGCCGGCATCGATGTGGGCCATGATGCCGATGTTGCGGACCTTGTTGAGGTCTGTAAGCACTTCTTGTGCCACGTGGATTCCTTACTATTACCAGCGGTAGTGTGCGAACGCGCGGTTCGACTCGGCCATCTTGTGGACGTCCTCGCGACGCTTCACAGCGGCACCCAGGCCGTTGGAGGCATCGAGGATCTCGTTCGCGAGACGCTCAGTCATGGTCTTCTCACGACGCTTACGCGAGTAGTCGACCAGCCAGCGCAGTGAAAGAGCGGTGGCGCGGGAGGGACGAACCTCGACCGGAACCTGGTAGGTCGAACCACCGACGCGGCGGGAACGGACCTCAACGTTCGGGCGAATGTTGTCGAGTGCGCGCTTCATGACGGTGACAGGCGGCTGATCCGTCTTCTCACCAACGATTTCGAGGGCACCGTAAACGATCGACTCTGCGATGGACTTCTTGCCGTCAAGCAGAACGCGGTTGACCAACTGGGAAACCAACTTGGAGCCGTAAACCGGATCGTCGACCAGGGGGCGCTTGGGGACTGGACCCTTACGAGGCATTACTTCTTCTCCTTCTTCGCGCCGTAGCGGGAGCGAGCCTGCTGGCGGTCACGAACGCCCTGGGTGTCGAGGGCGCCGCGGATGATGCGGTAGCGAACGCCGGGCAGGTCCTTGACACGGCCGCCGCGGACCAGGACCATCGAGTGCTCCTGAAGGTTGTGACCCTCGCCCGGAATGTAGGCCGAAACCTCGATGCCGCTAGAGAGGCGCACACGGGCAACCTTACGCAGAGCAGAGTTCGGCTTCTTCGGGGTGGTCGTGTAAACGCGCGTGCAGACACCGCGGCGCTGGGGCGAGCCCTTCAGCGCTGGCGTCTTGCCCTTCTTGGGCTTCGGCGTGCGGCCCTTGCGGACCAACTGATTGATAGTTGGCACTACATCTCCTTCTAGATGCCCTGACCTATTCGGCCCGGGCAGGTGCTGCTGGTGCAGGTTCTAACCGGCTCTAAGCTGAGCAGTCGCAGCGCTTCGGCCGTTGCGGCCTTGGGTGGTAGCGACCGACTCGACCACCTGGGCCGGACAGTTCTGGTGACTTGTTTGGCCTCCTGCGGACACACTGATCCGTCAGGGGCCGGTGTGCCATGACTGAACAACTCCGCGCGGCCAGCCTTTCGGCCTTAGTTTGGGTAAGTTGAGAGTGATTCGTACGAGGCGGACCTAACGGTCCGTTCCCACGAGTTACTCTCGCGCCTTACCCACCACGCAGTGAAGCAGGAGGATGACACCCGGAGCTCCAAACGGAAGGGAGCCCGCGCGCCGGGTCGGCCTTGGGGCTGACCGGCTGGAAGCCCGACAGGTCGGGTTACCAGGTGAAAGTCTACGTTTGACGCGGGAAATGAAGCAACGCAGGAACTGTGGGATCGCGCACCCCACGACGGAGGAGTCCCGATCTGTCGCATCTGACGACCCCCTACAGCGAGTCGATCAAGTTACGGATCAACTCCGAGACAGTCGTTTTTTGCTCGGCCGCAATGAAATCGAGTTTTAGCCTTCGCTCAACATCAAGCCGAATGGATAGTGGCTTGGCATCGGGACCCACAGTGACCAACCGCGTGTGCATAGGAGTTCCGGATATGACATAGCAAAGCCGGCCACCTTCTTCGGTGACCGGCTCGCTATTCCTATGTAGTTTCGACTAGATCGTGACGCCGAACTTCGATAGTTGCTTCTTAACGGGTTCGGTTTCCAGAGCTAGAATCCCCGCCACGACAGCCAGGCCGAGGAAAAAGACGACCTTGCAAAATTTCTTCATTCTGGCCCCCTTTCGTTCTAGGTAAGATCCGTCCCTGCCGACAGCAGATCCGGACCCCTTACCCTCATAAGCCTAGTGCAACCGGCAGACCAAACACACGGGTTTGCCACAGAATCGCAATGACACTCAGTTTGGCCCGTCAGATATAGTCGTGTCAGATCATCAATCTGGTGACCTCGGGCCGAATGACTTGGTCCGTGCTTTCGCTATCGGAAAGAAAGAAGCACAGAGAG
>JBATQJ010000065.1:0-27789 GCA_049291975.1 Scrofimicrobium sp. | reverse complement strand
ATCTCCTTGAACTGGCATGGGGTCGCGACGTCCGAGCAGTCGGGCCAAGAGCGAGAGAGAAGTCTATTTCTACCGAGCGAACCTTCAGTGAGAACGTGCTTGATAGGGGCGAACTGGATCGTTTTGTCCTCTCGGCCTCTCACCAGTGCGCCAGAAGACTCAGGGCTGCCTCGCTGCTCGGGTGGACCGTTGTCTTGAAACTGAGGTCGGGCGATTTCAAGACCGTAACAAGGTCACGCACCCTGGCTGCACCGACAGATGTCGGCAGTGTCGTCGCCCACGCTGCCGCGCAGTTGTTGGCGGCCGAGGGAATCCCTCGTGGGGGAGTGCGGTTGGCCGGCGTGGGGGTATCTGGCCTGGTAGATGTCGATTCGGGAGTTCCAGTTCTCCTAGATGATGATCCGAGGAAGCGGGTGGCCGAACAGACAATGGATCGCGCTAAGGAACGCTATGGGGCCCGCGCTCTGCTCCCCGCGAGCCTGTTGAGACAGTCCGAGTCTTCGAATAACCCTCGGAGCGACTAAACTGAAATGGAACGGCAGTTACTACCCGCCGCGAATCGAATAAGTACCGAAGTTGAAGGGAGGGGCCATGGCACTTTCTGAGTACGAGAAGCAGATTCTCGCAGAGATGGAGCAGCACCTGCGCCAGCAGGATCCTGACCTAGCCGATGCAATGGCCCAAGCTGCCCCCCCGGCAACAGAACCCGTGGCCCCGAAGTCACAGTTGTCTCCTCGTCGTATCGCGCTCGGAAGCATACTTGCCGCAGCGGGACTGGCCATTGTTCTCACCGGGGTAACCATTGGGTTCTCGGTGCTTTCGGTGGTCTTGGGTGCCGCAGGATTCCTAATGATGGTCGGCGGCGTGCTGTACGCATTGAGTACTGACAAGAAGGGCAAGAACTCTGCTGATACCGAGGCGAAGCGACCTCCGGCACAGCCCACCCCTTCAAAGAAGGCTTATCGGGAGGAAGAGCGACGCAAGCGGTGGGAAGACCGCAGATAGTCCTCCACATTCCACCACCGGCTTCAGAAAGCCGTATCTAACTCGGGCATAGAGGTTGTCCGAGTTTTCTTTTGCCCACTTTTGGGTGAGACACGGGGCCAATTTGGCTGAGAGTGGATGGATATGGATGAAAGTGGAGTAATGTGGTGCATCAAAGGAGGTGTGCCGTGTTTCTTGGAACCTATGAACCAAAACTTGATGAAAAAGGACGCGTCATCCTCCCCGCTAAGTTTCGCGAGCAACTCTCGGCTGGAGTCGTCTTAGCTCCTGGTCAGGAACGCTGCCTCTACGTTGTTCCGGAAGTCGAGTTTGAGCGCATGGTTACTGAGCTACGCGAAGACTCTGGAAAACAGCGAAACTCCGGCTACCTGCGAGTCCTTTTCTCCGGGGCCGAGGACTCCACCCCAGATCGCCAGGGGCGCGTAACGATCCCGCCACGACTGCGCAAGTACGCAAAGCTCGAGCGGGACCTGATCGTTATCGGTGCCGGAACCAGGGCTGAGATTTGGGATGCCGAATCTTGGAACGACTACTTCTCAGCGACTGAGGAGCAGTTCGCAAATACGGAGGAGGAGATCATCCCGGGCCTCTACTAGGACTTCACCGTGTCGGCGGTCTCGGCCGCGGGATCTGAGTTCACTTCCCCGATCTCAGAACCCGCGGGTGGGGGCCACGGATACGGACAGGACTACCGGGGCGACGAGAAAAGAAGCAGGCAGTTTTCCACAGAAGTGGAAAGCAGAGTCGCAGACACACATTTTGGGCAGGAGGAGACGTGGCAACAGAAGTCAAGGTGCAAGCCACGGGATCGTCGTCCCCAGAAGAAGCCATCTCATCTCTTCATATGCCTGTCCTGCTAGAGCCATGCCTTGATCTCCTGGCGCCCGCTTTCGATACTGCCGAACCGACAATGATTGATGCGACGCTGGGACTGGGAGGCCACACCGAGGGTGCGCTGAGACGCTTTGAGGGCCTAACTATTATTGGGATCGATCGGGACCCGAGAGCGTTGAAGCTCGCATCGAGGCGACTTGCACCCTTCGGTGACCGTTTCGTTCCATTCCTCGGCACCTATGACCAGATTCCAGATGCTGCAAGAGGGATCAGGGTCGACGGAGTCCTCATGGACCTGGGCGTCTCTTCAATGCAACTCGATCTGAACGAAAGGGGCTTTTCCTACTCCAGTGATGCGCCTCTCGACATGCGGATGAACCCGGAGGAAGGCGTCTCCGCTGCCGAATTGATCAACACTGCTGATGAGAAGGAACTGGTTCGGATTCTTCGCCAGGGATCCGATGAGAAGTTCGCGCCACAGATCGCGCGCCTGATCGTTACCCGCCGTAGCGAGAAGCCATTCGAGACAACTTCGGAACTTGTCGAAGTGGTCAAGGATGCGATCCCGGCCCCGGCTCGGCGCAAGGGAGGCAACCCCGCAAAGCGCACGTTCCAAGCTATACGTGTTGCCGTCAATGACGAACTCGTGATTCTCAAGCGGGCACTCCCGAGAGCCCTCGAAACACTGAGAGTTGGCGGTCGCATTGTGATTGAGAGCTACCAGTCACTAGAGGACCGGATCGTCAAGGCGACGTTTGCTGAGGGGACGAAGACACAGGGTTCCCAAATTCCTGCCGGTGTGCCCGTGGACGCGACCAGGGCCGAACAGGGAAAGCGTCTAGAGCTTCTGACTCACGGAGCACGCAAGGCAACAGAACAAGAAATCCAAGAGAACCCGCGAGCCGCATCGGTGCGGTTGCGCGCCGCAGAACTGATCGCACCCTGGAGTGAACAATGAACAGCAGTAGCGCAGCCAGAGTCGCACCCTCGTACGCCCCCCGCTACGTGTCTGCGGCGAACCGACCGGTTCGCAGGGCACCTCTATCTGAGCAGGAGAGCAGCCGTCCCCACATCCAGGTTGTGACCCGGACTGAAACGGCGTCCCCTGGGCGTGCATGGCCGATTGTCCTTCTCGCGCTTGTTGTCTTGATAGTGGCGGTCGCACTGCCCTTGGTGATCAACACACACATGGCTCAGACCTCGTATGCAGTTCGCGATTTGCGAGTCGAACTGGCTGAAGTGAATGCGCAGTCGACGGTCCTGGAGTCGCAGTTGTTAGAACTCAACGCCGCGCCTGCGCTTCAGGAGCGAGCAAAGACCCTAGGCTTGGTGCGCGGTGCAGCGCCGGGTGCGGTATCGCTAGTGGATGGAACAGTGACTGGAGGGGAGCCAGCCAGGTGACTCGTAGCGGCAATGGAGCAGTGGACGGGCCAATGCCCAAGGCGCGCAGTCGCGGCAAGGTGGCATGGATCATTGCCCTGATGGCGCTGATCGCGTGCGGAGTCCAGCTTTTCAACATCCAGATAGTCCGTGGAGCCGAGCTGGCCGAGCAGGGGCGCATCGTCCGAACCTCAGCGCTACCCGTCGACGCACCGAGAGGATCAATCGTTGATGCCGACGGGCAGGTACTTGTCGATACGGTGAAGACCTATCACGTCGCTGTTCGTCAGACGATAATCCCCGAGTTCCGAAACTACGAAGACGGCAAACTTGTCGGAACGGGACCAGCTGAGGCCGCCAGGCTCCTTGCCCCGATACTCGGTAGGGATCCTTCCGAGTTGGGGGGCGAACTGGTCGGTGAATCCCAGTACCAGTACCTGGCGAAAAATGTCGACCTACAGACTTCCCGCGAGATTCGAGCTCTAGACATCTATGGAATTGAGTTGGAGCCAAGCTTCGAACGCCAGTATCCCGCTGGCACTACCGCTGCAACGGTGGTAGGTACCGTGGATTACGAGGGTAACGGGAGCTCGGGACTAGAACTCACTTTCAATGACCTTCTCACCGGAGTTCCCGGCGAGGAGGCATATGAGATCGGCCCCACCGGTGCGAGGATGCCGGGCGCGAAAGTCACGACTAAGGAAGCGGTTCCGGGGGCGACCCTGCACACCAGCATTCATTCAGACCTTCAGTATTCCATTCAGGAACTGCTAGATCAGTCGGTTACGCAATGGGGAGCCGAATGGGGTTCCGTGGTCATCATGGATGTGGCAACCTCGCGCATTCTGGTACTTGCGGACTCATTTGAGCGTTCACCGCTTGAAGGACCTCAATCTTCGGCCACAGTTCAGAACCTCTATGAGCCCGGCTCCGTGGGTAAGGTTCTGACCTTTGCTACCGCGCTCCAAAAGGGGACCATCACACCCACCACCCGTTACTCGGTCCCGGCAACGATTGACATCGGCGACCAGAGATTCCACGACTACTATGCTGATCACCCAACGTATGACCTGACGGCGACCGGCGTCCTGGCAATGTCATCCAACACCGGAACGATCCAGGTGGGAATGACAGTGAGTGACGAGGACCGATACCAGACGTTCCTCGACTTTGGCCTCGGCCAGTTGACCGGCGTAGAACTGCCAGGGGAAACCGCTGGCATGCTCGGAACCCCCGATTCCTGGGACGGTCGAACAAAGTTTGCGAACATGTTTGGTCAGGGCGTGGGCGTCAATGTCCTGCAGACCACTGCCATCGGAGCAGTCATTGGAAATGACGGGGTGTGGAACGCTCCTCATCTTGTCGACGGTTGGACTAGCGCGGACGGGATTTACCACGAGAAGGAAACGGCGACTCCGCGCGAGGCTCTCTCGCCCGAGGTCGCTAAAACTCTACGAACGATGATGGAGTCCGTCGTCGTGGACGAGATCGGAACGGGTCAACTAGCCGCCGTTGAGGGATATCGGATCGCGGCCAAGACGGGAACCGCTGAGGTCGCAGGTGGTGGCATCGTTCCGTCGATCATGGGAATCATTCCCGCAGACGACCCGCAGATTGTAATCACTGCGATGCTCTACAAACCCTCGAACACCCTTCCCGAGGGAAACACAGTGGGGCCGCTGTTTTCGTCCTCCGTGGCGGAAGCGGTTCGAATGCTTGGCATTGCACCCTCTGCCGAGCCAGCGAGATTATTCCCATCTGAGTAGAACAGGAATATCGTGGTCCACTCTGGAATAGTGGAACGCGGAGTCCAAGAGATAGAGACCACTGACCACATTGGGGACAGTGAACACGGGAGAGTTGATGCTACGGAGTCTTGAGTGGGTAGCACAGGCGACCGAGGGACGGCTTATCCCCATTGCGCAAGAGCGGATGGGAGCGTCTGAACCATCGATTGACCTCTCGCGCGTCGTTACTGACTCACGCGAAGCATCTGTGGGTAGCAGCTACATCGCTCGGATCGGCGAGAACTCTGACGGGCATGATTTTGCTCGGCCCGCTGTGGATGGGGGCGCGTCTCTGCTGATTGTCGAGCGGGAGCTCCCCGAGATTTCTGTGAACCAGATCGTGGTCGGTGACGCGACGGTCGCTCTTGGTCTGCTCGCCAAAGCCCACCTCACTGATCTTCGGGAGAGGACAGACATCAAAGTTGTCGGGATCACCGGTTCAGCTGGTAAAACGACCACGAAGGATCTGCTTGGGCGAGTCCTCTCTGGTTTCGGCCCCACTATTTGGCCCAAGCTTTCGTTCAATAACGAGGTCGGCTGTCCGATGACCATTCTTCAGGCTGACGAAACAACCCGTTACCTGGTACTGGAAATGGGGGCATCTGCGAAGGGCGAGTTGCGCTACCTGACAGAGATCGCTCCTCTTGATGTTGGGATTGTTCTGATGGTGGGGCGTGCCCATCTGGGAGGCTTCGGTGGATCGGAGGGGCTTGCGCGGGCCAAGGCTGAACTGGTGGAGGGGATTCTTCCCTCGGGCACAGCTGTCCTAAACCTGGACGATGACAAGGTTGCCGCAATGAGCAGCGTTGCCCCAGGAACAGTCTGTTGGTTCTCGGCGGACGGTGCTGCGGCTGCCAATGTCTGGGCGGAGAATATTCAGTTTGATGAGACCGGACGCGCGAAATTCCTCGCCCGCACTGACTCCGCCGCGTCCCAAGTGCACCTGGGGTTGGTGGGTAGGCACCAGGTGAGCAACGCCCTGGCTGCCATCTCTGCGGCGCTTGTTCTTGATCTGGATATTGAGCGGGTCACCGCATTGATTAGTGATCTGGAAGCGGGGTCTCCGCACCGGATGGATGTTCGCGTACTCGATCTTCCGTCCGACGAGGGCGTTTCTCGCGTTCGCCTGATTGACGATTCTTACAACGCAAACCCCGATTCGATGAAGGCTGCGTTTCAGACAGCCCGCGAACTTGCGGGTGAGGGACGACTTCTTATGGTTCTCGGGGAGATGCTTGAGCTCGGGTCGGACAGCGACAGTATCCACCGGGAGGTGGGGGAGGCTGCGTTGTCAGTGTCTCCTGCCGGCCTGATCCTAATTGGACCAGCGGAAGCATACGTTCCGACTAAGACCCAGGAAGTCCTTGTGATCCGTGCTGAAAATGCAGATCGGGCGGTTGATCTGCTACGGAGCGAGCTTCGACCGGGAGATACTATCCTTGTCAAGGGATCGAACGGGTCAGAATCCTGGAAAGTTGCAGACGAGCTAGTCCAAATGAATGAGTTGTCCTCGAAAGCAGAGATGGCATGATCGGCGTAATTGGTGCGTTTACCATCGCTCTTGTAGTGAGCATTGCGGGGACTCCGCTCCTTATCAAGTACCTGGTACAGCACGAGTACGGCCAGTTCATCAGGCAGGATGGGCCGACCAGTCACCATGTCAAACGCGGTACCCCGACCATGGGTGGCCTGGTCATCATTCTCGCGATCGTTGTCGGGGTCTTCGTCGGATCCGCGATCAACGGGAGCTGGCCAAGATACTCTGCGTGGCTCCTAATGCTGTTACTGGTGGGCCTGGGTTTCATCGGGTTCTTAGACGACTTCATCAAGATCTCCAAGCACCGTAGCCTGGGGCTGCATGCCTGGGCGAAGATAGCAGGCCAGATCGCCGTGGGGACGGCCTTCGCGATCCTGGCGTTGGTGAATCCAAACTCCAGTGGCCTTACGCCGGGATCAATGTGGATTTCTTTCACCAACAATCTGTCAATAAACCTGACGTTCGCAGGCATCGCGTTGGGCGTGATCCTTTTCGTCCTATGGGTGAACTTTCTGGTCGCTGCCTGGTCAAACGCCGTTAACCTAACGGACGGGTTGGACGGACTGGCAACGGGTGCCTCAATCGCGGCCTTTGCCGGGTACACACTTATCGCTTTCTGGCAGTTCAGTCAGTCATGCGTTCGCGTCGCGGAGCCGTATGTCGGCTGTTACGCTACACGCGACCCGCTGGCCATAGCGATCATTTGCGCATCGGTGGTTGGAGCTCTAATCGGATTCCTCTGGTGGAACACTTCACCGGCCCAGATCTTCATGGGTGACACGGGAGCCCTGGCGCTCGGGGGTGTCTTCGCCGGCGTATCAATTCTTACCCACACCGAGTTCATTGCCATCCTGATCGGAGGGCTGTACTTCGTAATCCTGATGTCCGACGTGATTCAGATAGGGTCCTTCAAACTGCGAGGTAAACGCGTCTTCCGCATGGCTCCCCTGCACCACCACTTCGAACTGAAGGGGTGGAAAGAAGTAACGATCGTTACTAGGTTCTGGATCGTTGCCGCCCTGTTTGTCTTTGCGGGCGTTGGAGTGTTCTACCTTGAATGGGTCGCGGCGCTCTAATGCCTCAGATGAATCAAACCCCCTTACCGCGGCGGGCCGCTGTCCTCGGTGCAGGAATCTCCGGTCACGCTGCTGCTGAACTATTAAGAGACGATGGTTTCGAGGTGACCGTCTTCTCCCAGGGAGCATCGGAGACAGACGAGGAAGTCGTCCTTGATACCAATGCCGAGATGCTGGCGCAAAAAGTCTTGGAGCATGTCCCTGATTTGGTAGTTGCGTCGCCAGGCATCGCTGAGCACTCGCCTCTGATTCAGATTCCTCTCTCAGCTGGGCTACGGGTTATCGGCGAGGTGCAAGTCGCCTGGGATCTGAGCCACCGCCCGGACGGACCCCAGTCGGCTCCCCAGTGGCTCTGTGTCACGGGCACCAATGGAAAGACAACCACGGTTGGGATGACCGCCTCGATTCTTGCCGCCGCTGGATACCGAGCCCCGGAAGTGGGGAACATCGGCTATCCCATAACTCGAGCAGTGCAGGAACCTGCCGATGTTCTGGTGGTGGAACTGTCGTCGTTCCAACTGGCGACGTCTCCGGAGCTACGCCCGAGCGCTGCGATATGTCTCAACATCGATAGCGACCATATTGACTGGCACGGGAGCCGGGAAAACTACGCCGTAGCAAAGTCACGCGTGTACAACCATGTTCGCGGTGCCCGGATTTTCTTTGACGATCAGCCAGAAACTGAAGAAATGGCACGCAGGGGTATCGATTCAGAAGGCTCAGTATTGGTACCTCTAGTGTTTGGTCCGGTTCCCAAAGGCGCGGTGGGGGTTCGCGGCGGTGTGGTTATTGATCGTGCTTTCACGGATGAGGGTCGCCCCGAAGTGCTGGTCCGTCTGGCTGAGGTGCCCCTGCTAGCCGGTGGGGATCTGACAAACCCGTCGGAGGACCCGCTGGTGCGGGACGCTCTCGCTGCCGTCGCACTCGCACGGTCGTACGGAGTTTCTGCACAGGCAGTAGTTGAGGGGCTCTGTGATTTTACGCCGCAGAGTCACCGTCGCGCATTGGTTCCCACTAATGACGGTGTTCGCTGGATCGACGACTCGAAAGCCACGAACGTTCATGCCGCGTTGGCTGCTGCTAAGGCCGTGGAGCCAGGCTCCCTGATTTGGATAGTTGGGGGGGACGCCAAGGGACAGGATCTTTCACCGCTTTTCGAACTGGCTGCCAATCAGGCGAAGGCCTTGATTCTGGTCGGAGCCAATCCTCAGCCGCTGCTTGCGCTACATAATGAGCTGGCTCCGGAAGTTCCGGTTACTGTGGCTGGGAGCGGCCCGGACGGGCCCGGAGTGTTGGGCACCGCCGTGCGCGCCTGCACGCGTTTGGCTTTGCCCGGCGATACGGTATTGCTAGCCCCCGGCTGTGCCTCTTGGGACCAGTTCAACAGTTACGGTGAACGGGGCGATGCCTTTGCGAAGGCGGTTGGGGAGCTTGAGGTAGCGGAAGGGTCTTAGGAATGCCTGAGAAAACGTCGCAATCCTCCCGCCCGGCTTCGCAGACCGCCAAAAAGCGGCTCCAGTTACCCAAACTACAGTTCGGTTCAAAGGACTCCGGTCCGGCACTTACTGCCGTACAAACCTTCTACTTCATCTTGGTTCCAGCTCTGCTACTGGGCGTTTTCGGTCTCATGATGGGTTTTTCGGCCACCTCTGTTACCAACATCGCGGAGGGAGTCAACCCATATAAGAGCTTCATTCGAACACTTTTGATCGCGTTCGTTGCTCTGGGCTTCGGAGCGGCGGCGACATTCATTCCTCCCAAATGGTGGGAGAGATGGTCGCTCTGGATCTTTCTGGCTGCACTGGCGCTTCAGCTAATGCTCATCCCTTTTGGAGTCTCAAAAGGGGGAAACACCAACTGGCTTGAGATTCCTGGCACCGGCGGTCAAACCATCCAGCCTTCTGAGTTCCTGAAATTGGCTACTGCGCTGGTGCTAGCGAAAGTGCTGTCGGGGAAGTTCCTTGATGTGAACGATTGGCGCGCGGTATTACTCTGGGCCGGAATTCCATCGCTTCTGGCCATGGGCGCAGTGATGGTCGGTGCCGATATGGGAACCATGCTGATCTTCGTTGCGATCGTTGTCGGTGCGCTATGGATGGCGGGGATTCCGGGCCGATGGTTGGGATATCTTGGCGTGTTGGGCGTCGGAGTGCTCGTGTTCCTAATTTCCGTGAGTCCTTCAAGGATTAGGCGCGTCATCGAGTTCATCCCGGGATACGGCACCCCACCGTCGACCTCTGCTCCCACACAGACTGACCACGGACTCTGGGCATTGGGCTCTGGCGGTCTGACAGGGCTAGGCCCCGGAGCCTCTCGCGAGAAGTGGAGCTACCTCCAGGAAGCGCATACGGACTTCATATTCGCCATCATCGGGGAGGAGTTCGGGTTACTCGGTGCACTGGTGGTGCTGGCACTTTTCGGCGCCCTGATCTTTGGGATATTCCAACTTTCGGCCAACACGACGCTGGGGTTTATTCGGGTTGCGGCGGGCGCGATTGGGGTTTGGCTCGCAGTACAGGCGTTGATCAACGTGGGCACAGTAATTGGACTAGTTCCAGTGATCGGAGTTCCGTTCCCTCTGGTGTCCTACGGTGGGTCCTCGTTCCTGTTCACCGCAACATCCATTGGTGTTCTATTGTCTTTTGCCAGGTATGACGTGGCGGTTGCGGCGGGTGCTTCAGACGTTTCGGCGCCTCGTCCCGCCAGGAACTCCGTTCGTGGGCGGAAGAGAACGTCATGAGTCGAGATTCCCGCCGTTTCGCTGCCGTGAGGCAGGTCCTGAGAAAGAACCTGGAGGCCTTGTGATGCCGTTGCGTGTGGTGCTCGCGGGTGGTGGAACAGCAGGGCACGTGAACCCGTTGCTAGCCACAGCCCATGTTCTAAGAGATCGTGGTCACGCCGTGGTGGTCCTGGGCACGGAGGAAGGCCTTGAGTCCGACCTGGTTCCTTCCGAGGGGTTCGATCTGGTGACCATTCCCAAGGTGCCGATGCCGAGGCGCCCCTCCACGCAGATGTTCTCGGTCCCCGGTAAGCTGCGCGAGGCTGTGACCCGCTCTGCGAAAGTGATCGAGGGAGCGGACGTCGTGGTCGGCTACGGCGGATACGTCTCGGCGCCGGCCTATATTGCCGCCAAGAAACTCGGCGTTCCGGTGGTGATCCACGAACAGAATGTTCGGGCTGGCTGGGCGAACAAGATGGGTGCCCGATTCGCTGCGGCAGTCGCACTGACCTTTCCGAGCACCAAGTTGCGGGCAAAGAATGGTCGGACCGAAGTGACCGGAATGCCGCTACGGAAGGAAATCATGGAGCTCTCGCGGGCCAGGCAGACTAAGTCGGGAGCCCGCATGGCGCGCACCGAGGCGGCTCGACACTTCGGGATGAATCCGGACCTTCCGACCCTGCTGGTCACCGGAGGATCTCTTGGCGCGCTGAAGCTGAACAACACCGTCACCGACGTCGCCCCGGATCTGGCTCCTGACATTCAGATCCTCCATGTCACCGGCAAGGGAAAAGTAGACGCTGTAAAGAAGGCGAGCGCTGATCCCGCGGTCACGGTACCGTGGTTCATCTATGAGTACATGACTGAGATGGACCAGGCGATGGCGGCTGCCGACCTAGTCGTCTGTCGGTCCGGTGCCGGGACGGTCTGCGAGCTAACCGCGATTGGAATGCCAGCTGTCTATGTTCCGTTCCCAATTGGGAACGGAGAGCAAGCACTCAACGCTGAGGACCAGGTCGGGGCCGGTGGCGCGCTGCTGGTGTACGATCAGGACTTTGGAAGCACCGCGTTTAGCGACACGGTGTTGCCTCTTCTTCGGAGTCCAGACCGGCTTCAGGCGATGGGGGAGGCATCACGCTCGGTATCACCGGGTGATGGCGGCGAGAACCTAGTCAAGATGATTGAGATGGCGGCATGAACAACTCAAATGGAGACCTGACCGAGAAGGAACAGGTGGGTCTTGATCCCTCGTACCACATGATCGGGATTGGTGGTCATGGAATGTCCGTCGTTGCTGAGCTACTCCAGACGGATGGCGCCCGAGTCAGCGGATCTGACCGAGATGACTCTGAGACGCTGCACCTGCTCCAGGGTTTGGGAATCGATGCCTATACCCCTCACGGGGCGAAGGATTTTGATCCCGAGGCGACGGTGGTTCTTTCTTCGGCAATTAAACCCGACAACGTCGAGTTGGTTGTGGCGAAGGAACGAGGGCAGAAGATCATTCACCGTTCACAGGCGCTGGCGTTGGCTGCGACAGGCCAGTCGTTCGTGGCCGTGGCAGGAACCCACGGTAAGACGACCAGTTCAGCGATGATCGCAGTTGCGCTTCTTGAGGCGGGAATGGATCCCTCATTCGCGATTGGATCGTCAATCGACGGAGTTGGAACTGGAGCGCGAAGTGGAACTGAAGTTTTCGTTGCGGAGGCGGACGAGTCCGACCGCTCCTTCCTCAACTACAGCCCACAAATCGAGTTAATCACCAATATCGAGCCCGACCATCTCGATAGTTTTGGAACGGCAGAGGCCTTTTATGACATCTTCCGACAGTTTGCGGGCCGCATCACTCCCGGAGGGTCACTTGTATGTTGCGCCGAGGATCAGGGAAGCGTAGACCTGGCAGCAAAGATGAGGGCAAGGGAAGACATTACAGTCCTCACCTACGGACGTCCTGAGCACTCGCTGGCCCGGCCAGACGTGGCTATTCTTGCGGCCCGAGTGGAGACCGATGGAACCACTGCAATCCTTCGATACCAGGACATCGAGATGCCGCTAACACTGGGGGCAACCGGAGAACACAATCTGGTGAACGCCGCAGGTGCGTGGGCATGCTGCCTGAGACTGGGGGTCGCCCCGGACCTCGCCGCAAAGGGCCTGGCGTCCTTCAGGGGGACTGAACGACGCTTCGAGGTCTGCGGAGTAGACCAGGGCCGAACGCTGATTGACGATTTCGCGCACCACCCGACCGAAGTGGCCACCGCCCTGCGTCAGGCGAGATTGGTTGCGGGCGATAACAGGGTGATTGTCGTCTTCCAACCCCATCTGTACTCGCGAACCAAGTTCTTCAAGCAGGAGTTTGCCGATGCCCTGGCAATTGCTGATACGGCTGTGGTTGCGGACATTGACGGAGCAAGGGAAGACGCTTCTCAAGGGATCGGAATCACTTCAGACCTGGTCGTTGACTTGGCTCCGGAGGAGTCAAATCTGATTCTGGGCGGCCCTGCGGCCGATGCGGCGCGTATGGGAGCCGATCTGACGGGCACCGGAGATCTCTGCATCCTAATGGGCTGTGGCAACATCTACCTTCAAGAGTCAACCGTGCTTGAGCGATGGGCCGAAACTCCGCTCGTAGCCAACAAATAGTCACGGCGGACGAGGTCTGTGAGCAGGAAGAAAACTCCAAGTCCTCCCTCGGAGATCGGCGCCGGGGGCTCGGTCTCTAGCATCGATGAGCGCCGCACGGAGAAGAAACGCGCTAGCAGGCGGCTTTGGGCGACCCGCGCGGCTGCTGCCGGAGGGGTTGCCTTGTTCCTCGGCCTTCTCGGTTGGATACTCTTCGCCTCTCCAGCATTCGCGCTGAGAGCCGACTCCGTTGAGGTTCTGGGAGCGGATGCGACATACTCCCCAGACTCAACCCTCGAGACGATCACTACTTCAGTCAGTGTGTACGAGGGCACTCCTTTGCTGCGGGTTCCCCTTGACACACTCGAGTCCCAGATTATGAAGAACCCGAACGTCGAGCAGGTAACGGTTTCACGCTCGTGGCCCGGCGGACTGTCGGTTGAGGTGGAGCCGCGAGTTCCATCAATGATGCAGGAACTTGAGGAGGGATTCGACCTGCTCGGCCCCGACGGTGTCTTACTGGGGCAGATCACAGAGCCCTATCCGGGTGTTCCGACGGTGGTGCTTTCCGGGTATGGGACTGACGGGGTACTCCGGGAAGCTGGCGAGGTGGTTGAGGTCTGGGCAGCCTTGTCTCAGGGCCTACGCGGCCAGATCGCTGCCATCAGGGTGAACGGTGCCGACATCACGATGCAAACGATAAGCGGCGGCGAGGTTCTGTGGGGGACAACGGAGTCGAGCGACGTCAAGGCCCAGGTTCTTGAGGTGTTGATTGCGGGTCGCGAAGCAACCGTCTACAACGTTATGGATCCGGCCTTCCCCTCGACTAGATAGCTTCTTTCGATGGCTCGGGGCGCAGTTTTTGTAGCTGGAACTGCCCTGTGTGGCAACACTGTTGCGACACACCGAACAGCCTTCCGGATCACCGCCACAACCCCCAATAACCTCTAGGCGCTAACGCAAGCAGGAAATGCAACCTTCAACTTTAGCTTTAGAGTTCTAGCATCCGGGGGTACCAGTGGTCGCACCACAGAACCATCTAGCCGTGATAAAGGTCGTCGGTGTCGGGGGAGGCGGGGTAAACGCTGTCAACCGCATGATCGAGTCCGGGATGAAGGGTGTCGAGTTCATTGCGATAAACACCGATGCTCAGGCTCTGTTGATGTCCGATGCCGATACGAAGCTCGACATCGGCCGTGAGATAACCAAGGGCCTGGGTGCCGGAGCCGATCCCGCAGTTGGCCGTAAGGCCGCAGAGGACCACGTTGAGGAAATCTCTGACGCCATCAGCGGTGCAGACATGGTCTTCGTGACTGCTGGCGAGGGCGGCGGAACCGGCACGGGTGGAGCCCCCACGGTTGCACGGGTTGCTCGCGACGGAGGAGCACTGACCGTAGGCGTTGTGACGCGCCCATTCGCGTTTGAGGGAAGTCGGCGCTCCCAGCAGGCCGAGGCGGGAATCGCCGCCCTTCGTGATGAGGTTGACACGCTGATCATCATCCCGAATGAACGCCTGCTTGAAGTTTCAGATCAGACGCTGTCGATCCTCGATGCGTTCATGGCTGCTGACCAGGTTTTGTATTCCGGTGTTCAGGGAATCACTGAGTTGATTACTATTCCCGGCCTTATCAACGTTGACTTCAACGACGTCAAGTCGGTGATGAAGGACGCGGGTTCAGCGCTAATGGGAATGGGCAACGCTTCCGGTGAGGACCGCGCTCTGAGGGCGGTAGAGGAAGCTATCTCTTCCCCGCTCCTTGAGGCCTCGATTGACGGGGCGCACGGCGTTCTGATCTTCTTCCAGGGCGGTCCCGACATGGGGATCCACGAGATTGACCACGCGGCAACGTTGGTCCGCGAGGCAGCGCACCCGGAGGCGAACGTCATCGTCGGTGCGGTCATTGACGACGCACTCGGGGACGAACTTCGGGTGACAGTGATTGGCGCTGGATTCGATGTGGTTACGCCACAGCCGTCAACGTCGACTCGCGTCAGCCAGGCGAAGACAGAGCCTTCGGAAGACCCAAGGATCCAGGCGCCAGTTGCGGCTCCGCCAGCAGAGTTACCAACTGAAAGTGATTGGATGACTGCGGCGAGAACTCCTCGTACAGCACCCTTGCACCGGGCCCAACCCGAGGTCCCTACACGAACCGGCGCGGTTCGGATGATCGACCTTGACCGCGACGATGAACCTGCTCCGGGGCGGGGTGCAGAGCCAGGATTTGTCGTTCCCCGGATTTTCGAAGACGACCCTCAGTCGGATCTGGATATTCCGGACTTTTTGCGCTGAGCGGCAACATGCCGCCCGGCTTCGCAGGTTCAAGGGCAGGGCTGCATTAGCTTTAGAGTCAGCGCCAGGAAGCTACGGCGACCAATAAGAACTAGACCAAGGGGACATGATGGCGGAGCGATTCAACCGTGCGATGGAGCTCATGGGATGGCGCGTACCGGTCGAGAATGACGACTATGAGGACGTCGACGCATTCGTGGAGGACGGCGCTAAAGAGTTCACCTTGCAATCGTTCCCCGGCGGTGACGTGGGCGGACCTAGGACTGAGCGTCGCCCTGAGTTTCACTCTGTCTCATCCTCCCCGGCAGGTTCACTCCGCCGGATATCGACCATCCATCCGGAAAGCTATGCGGATGCCCGCCAGATTGGTGAGGCGTTCCGCTCCGGAATTCCGGTCATCATGAACCTGAGCGATCTTCCCGATTCGGAAGCCAGGCGCGTTGTTGACTTCGCTGCGGGACTGGTCTTTGGGTTGCAGGGTAGTATCGAGCGAGTGACCTCTAGGGTGTTCTTGCTGTCTCCTCGCACCGTTGAGGTCACCTCAAGTGGAAGTTCCATGTCTTCCGCTATGTTTGGATGATTGTTGGATGCTGCCAGGGAGAAGCTCCCTGGCGGTCCTAATACCTCAAGGGACCTGAGTGGTACTAGTAATAATTGGCTCGATTCTCCAGTGGGCGTCGTCGCTGTACGTGCTCGTACTGCTAGCACGGGTCGGCTTTGATTGGGCTAGGATTTTGGCCCCACGCTGGGTCCCCTCGGACGCCGTGCTCTGGATTGCCGACTGGGTCTACCGTCTCACTGACCCACCTCTAATCTGGATGCGGAAATATATTCCGCCACTCAGGCTCGGAAATGTAGCTCTGGATGTCGGCTTTTTGGTTGTGTTTCTTGGTGTCACCGTTATAGGACGTTTCGGGCAGTTTCTTCAGTACATGGGGTAGATAGGATCGGTTTTCACAGCCTGCAATCGCGTGGACAAATGCACTTACTGTTGCACTTGTGGTTAAAGTTGCATAGACATAAGGCTTCCTGCGATATGATCTAGGAGGCTGAGCCTGATCTCGGAGTCCCTTGGAATCCGGTCCCAGCCGAAACGCTAGACCGGTGAAGCCAACGGAGCTTCGGAACCTAGAGACACAAAGTAGAGGTGACCACCATGGCGCTGCTTACCGCAGACGACGTACTGAATAAGAAATTCCAGTCCGTCAAGTTCCGCGAGGGATACGACCAGATTGAGGTTGATGAGTTCCTTGATGAAGTTGTAGCTACCATCTACAGCCTGACTGTTGAGAACAACGAGCTGAGAGAGCAACTTGCAGCTGCCGGGCAGCGTATCGAGGAGCTTTCCTCTGGCGTTGCGGTTGTTCCTGAAGCCCCGGTTGCCGTGGTCGAGGAGACGGTAGTTGAAGAAGTCCCCGAACCGGTAGTCGAGCCGGAGCCGGTGAGCTTGGTTGAAGAAGCTCCGCAGGCCGTGGAAGCGATAGCCCCCGTGGTAGTCGATGACCCCCAAACGGCAACCTCCATGCTTTCGCTTGCTCAGCGTCTACACGATGAGTACATCGATGACGGCAAAGCCGAGGCTCAGCGGATTATCGGTGAAGCAAACAATAAGGCTGAGGAAATCGTTGCGGGAGCCAATACGCAGCGCGATGAGATTCTTTCCCAGTTGGCCCAGGAACAGGGTGGCCTAGAAGAGTCCATCAACCAGCTTCGTGAGTTCGAGGGCGATTACCGTAAAGCTATCTCTGAACACCTCCAGGGTTTGCTGCAGCAGGTGAACACGGACGTCAAGGGCGAGTGATCTACTAAGTTCGAACCGGGTAGTCTCGGGTGCGTAGACAACAACAAAGGGTGTCCTACCAAGTGGTGGGGCACCCTTTGTGGTCAGTTCCGCTCGGACAGGTAGACTCGTTCAGTTGTCTAAGGTGAGAGAGAACGGAGTTACAGGTGACAGAGGTGGATAGGTCCAGTGCCGGCGGTAGTCCTGCAACCAAGTCACCGAAGCTCATAGCGTTGGTCGCGGTCGTTGCTCTGGTCGCACTGGGGCTGGATCTTGTTACAAAGTGGTGGGCTCTGGGGAGTCTGGAAGAGGGAGTGCAGCGTCCATTCATCGGGAACTTCATAACTCTTCAACTTATCTTCAACCCGGGTGCCGCCTTCTCACTCGGTGAGGGAGCCACCATCGTCTTCACCTGCATAACAGTACTGGTCATTGGCGCCCTGATTTGGTTCTCTACCCGGATCCATGAGGCGGTCCCGGCGGTCATAGTCGGTTTGCTAATCGGTGGTGCCGCAGGCAACCTCTGGGACCGGCTTACTCAGCCCCCGGGTTTCGGTCATGGTCATGTTGTTGACTTCATCAACTACAACAATTGGTTCATCGGCAACGTAGCCGATATCTGGATTGTCGTTGCGGCCGTTGGCCTGCTTCTGTGGGTGCTAGTGAAATCTGAAACGGACCGCCAAGAGCAGATCGCTGAAAAGTCGGTACTTCAGCCAACTGATGAAGATACCTCCTCGGATGTCTGAGACCAGGATTATTCCGGTCCCGGACGGACTGGGAGGCGAACGTCTTGACACGGCACTCTCACGCCTCCTGGGTCTCTCAAGAAACGTCTGTGCCGGAATGCTAGACGACGGCGACGTCACCGTCGACGGAAGACTCGCGGCTCGCTCTGAGCGGGTGCAGTCGGGTTCGTTGCTTGAGGTGGTTCTTCCCTCGTCCAAGAAAACTCCGGAACCGACCCTCGAACTAGATGTGCTTTACGAGGACGATGATTTGATCATCATCAACAAGCCCGTTGGCGTAGCTGCGCATACCGGACCCGGATGGGACGGGCCTACAGTGATTGGTTCCCTGGAGGCCGGGGGAGTAAGGGTCTCAACTTCAGGTCCTCCGGAACGAAAGGGAATCGTTCAGCGTCTTGACGTGGGGACCTCGGGCGTAATGATGGTTGCCAAATCTGAGCGTGCCTATTCGGGGCTCAAACACATGTTCCGTGAGCGCACGGTGGGCAAGACCTATCACGCGGTCGTTGAGGGACATCCAGACCCTCCTAGGGGGACCGTAGACGCGCCTATAGGGCGTCATCCATCCCGAACCTGGCGGATGGCCGTCATCGAGGGTGGAAAGCCCGCTATCACCCATTACGACACGATTGAACTACTTCCCGGGGCCGCGTTACTGGAGATCGGTCTTGAAACTGGACGCACACATCAGATTCGCGTCCACATGTCGGCGGTTGGACATCCGTGCGTCGGGGACACCTTCTATGGTGCCGACCCTACACGCGCTGAAAAGCTTGGCCTGACGCGGCAGTGGCTACATGCCCGGGTTCTGGAGTTCAAGCACCCGATCACTGAGGAGAATATCAGGGTCGAGGCGCCGTATCCGGAAGATCTGACGGACGCACTTGAGATGCTCCGCAACCCCGTCGTTTAGGGTTCGAGGAGAGCGAGATGAACGACAACATCACCTGCGGTATCGCGGACACCGACAGCTCACGCCTAGCTCAAATGGCGGTTCGCTGGGATGTCTTTGTGGTGGAGCAAGAGGTTGCCCCCGTGCTTGAGATCGATGCGCGTGACTTCATTGACTCAACAACCGAACTGGTTGCCGCCGATGTTTCGACGGGCCAAGTAATCGGTGCGGCGCGTCTGCTTAGGGACGGGGACGAGGACGGTTCTGTGCACTTCCACGTGGGCAGGGTTGCCGTTCGCAAGGAGGCGCGAGGCCAGCGGGTGGGTGAGAAGCTGATGCGCTTTGCCGAGGAGGTCGCGCGAGGGCAGGTTTTGCCGGGTCAGCCCCTCGTACTAGCTCTCGACGCCCAGGTTCAGGCGGAGGGATTCTACCGGCGGCTGGGGTACGAACCAACTGATCGCGAGCAGTTCTTGGACGCGGGTATCCTGCATCAGGAAATGGTGAAGACGACCACCGGAACCGACCCCGATTCCGTCGGAGAGGGTCGGTAGACTCTGCTCTATGGCTTCTTCTGGTTCTAGCTTCGTTCATCTTCACAATCACACCGAGTATTCGCTCTTGGATGGGGCGGCGAAGATCAAGCCGATGGTTGCCGAAGCGAAGAGGCTCGGCCAGCCGGCGCTCGGGATCACGGACCACGGATACCTGTTCGGAGCCTATGAGTTCTACAAAGAATGTGTGGCTCAGGGAATCAAGCCGATCATTGGGCTTGAGGCATACGTTGCTCCTGGAGTCTCTAGAACCGACAAAGAACGCCATTTTTGGGGTGAAGACTGGCAACGCAAGGATGACGTTTCGAATCGAGGGTCCTATACGCACCTAACGTTGATCGCGCATTCGACGTTGGGCGTTCACAGCCTGTTCCGAATGGGAACGGAAGCGTCCCTTACCGGACAGTTCGGCAAGCATGGCCGCATCGACCAGGAACTGATGGAGCAGTATCACGAGGGACTGACGGTGTTCACGGGTTGCCCCTCAAGTGCAGTCCAAACGCGTATGCGCCTGGGGCAGTGGGATGAAGCCGTCAGGGAGGCATCGACGCTCCGCGACATATTTGGGCGGGACAACTTCTATGTTGAGCTAATGGATCATGGCGTTGACGTCGAGAAGAAAACTAAGGGGCAGCTTCTAGACTTGGCGAAGTTGCTTGATGCGCCGATGGTTGTCACGAATGATTCCCACTTTGTCAGGAAAGAGGACGCAAAAACTCAAGAGGCTTTGCTTGCTCTGCAAACCGGAACGAACCTGCTTGAACCCACGGAGGAAGAAGGCGGTAGCCGCTGGGTTTTCGGTGGTAGTGGATATTACCTGCGTTCAACTGAGGAAATGCGAAGCCAGTGGACAGAGATACCTCAGGCGCTGGACTCCACTCTAGAAATTGCTGAGCGTTCAGATGTGCGCTTCCAGACCACCAAAGACGGCGCCAACTTCATGCCTCAGTTTCCAGTTCCTGAGGGGCACTCTGAGGAGTCTTGGTTTATTGAGGAAGTCAGGCGCGGCCTGATTAAGCGCTTCGGTGAAAACGTCCCTTCCCAGGTTCGTGAGAGGGCGGAGTACGAGGAAGGGGTGATCCTAGAAATGGGATTCCCCGGATACTTCCTCGTCGTTGCCGACTTCATTAACTGGGCGAAGAATGAGGGGATACGAGTCGGGCCTGGACGAGGGTCGGGCGCCGGTTCGATGGTGGCCTATGCAATGGGAATCACAGACCTGGATCCAATTAAGCATGGCTTGCTCTTCGAGAGATTCCTGAATCCTGAACGTGTCTCCATGCCCGACTTCGACGTTGATTTCGACGATAGGCGTCGCGATGAAGTCATTGACTATGTGAAGCGCAGGTACGGCGAAGATCGGACCGCGCAGGTCGTTACATATGGAAAGATCAAGGCCCGGGCCGCACTCAAGGACTCAACCAGACTTCTTGGTAGGGAGTACCGCCTAGGTGATGAGTTAACCAAAGCCTATCCACCGGACATTATGGGCAAGTCGATGCCGCTCTCGGATGTGTATGACAAGGAGAGCAAACGTTACAGCGAAGCCTCTGAGTTTAGAAAGCTCCTTGAGGACCGCGAGGGTGTAGCAGAGGTTTTTGAGCTTGCGCAGAACCTTGAAGGATTGACTAGGCAGTGGGGCGTTCACGCCTGCGCCGTCATCATGTCTAGTAAACGGCTGACAGACGTAGTTCCACTGATGAAGCGAGAAAAAGACGGGGCCATAATCACACAGTTTGAGTATCCGATCTGTGAAGAGCTCGGACTCTTGAAGATGGACTTCCTTGGTCTGCGCAACCTCACGGTTATTACTGATACCCTGAAGAACATCGAAATGCAGGGCAAAGAAGTCCCTGACATCGACCATGTCAGTCTTGAGGATCCCAAGACTTTTGCCCTTCTTGCGCGGGGCGAGACACAGGGCGTCTTCCAGTTTGAAGGCTCGGGGATGCGAGAGCTACTTAAGCTGATGCAGGCTGACGAGTTTGAGCATCTCTCGGCTGTCAGCGCGCTGTATCGGCCGGGTCCCATGGGAGCCGGATCGCACACGGAGTATGCACTTCGAAAGACTGGTCGTCACAAGATTGAGCCGATTCATCCCGAACTCGCCGAGTCGCTCAAGGAGATTCTTGGCGAGACCTACGGTCTGATTGTCTACCAAGAGCAGGTCATGCAGATCGCCCAGAAGGTAGCTGGCTATTCCCTCGGCCGAGCTGACATTCTACGTCGTGCAATGGGGAAGAAGAAGAAGGCCGAGCTAGATAAGGAGTACGAGCCGTTCAAGGCTGGCATGATCCAGAATGGCTACTCCGAAGACGCCGTGGCGACGCTCTGGGGCATCCTGGTGCCGTTCTCGGACTACGCGTTCAACCGGTCTCATTCGGCCGCTTATGGCCTGGTCTCGTACATGACCGCCTACCTGAAAGCGCACTATCCAGCTGAGTACATGGCAGCTCTGCTGACCTCGACTGCAGATAACAAGGACAGGAGAACGATCTACCTGGGTGAGTGTCGCCGAATGGGGATTGATGTCGAGCGCCCTGATGTTAACCTCTCATTCAACAGCTTCACCGCCGAGGGAGAGCGAGTCAGGTATGGATTGAGCTCCATCCAAAATGTTGGTGAGAACGTGGTGAACGAAATCGTTGAGACGCGCGAAGAAAAGGGGGAGTACGCCTCGTTCCAGGATTTCTTGAACAAGGTCCCGGCATCGGTTTGTAACAAGCGCACAATGCAGTCGCTCATCAAGGCGGGAGCTTTCGATAGCTTTGGGCATAGTCGCCGTGCACTGCTGGCGCGGAGTGACGACGCGGTCGATTCAGTCATTGGTTTGAAGCGAAACGAAGCTGATGGGCAGTATGACTTGTTTGCGGGTCTGGGAGGGGATTCTCCGTCCGAGTCATTTGCGATTGAGATCCCAGATATTGCGGAGTGGGACAGGCGCGAGAAACTAACGTTCGAGCGCGAGATGTTGGGTCTTTACGTCTCGGACCATCCACTTCGTGGAGGCGAACGGATATTAGCCCGACACCAGGACGTTCAAATCGGCGACCTGAAGGAAGAACCCGCAAAACATGACAACAAGACCGTGAGCATCGCGGGCCTGATCACCGGAGTCGTGCCGAAGGTGAACAAGAATGGGGCTCCCTGGGCTATTGTCACGGTTGAAGATTTCTCGGGTGATGTTGAGGTGCTTTTCTTTCCCCGTCAGTATGAGGCGGTATCTGAGATCCTCCGCCGGGATGAAGCGATCGTCGTAAAGGGGCGGGTGAGCATAAGGGATGATGCATTGTCTCTCATGGGTCAAAGTGCGCAGCACATTGAGATTATGGATCGTAGCGACAGGCCGCTAGAGATAGCTATGGACGCGCGGCAGTGCACGCCTCAGATACTCGGCGAGGTTCGGAACGCTCTCGCCAATCGCCCAGGACCTACCCGAGTGAAAGTAACGCTGAAAGACAAGCTCAAGACGACGCACATTGACCTGGAGGACGCACTGAGCGTCGACGTGGATGCATCCCTCTACGCCGACCTAAAGGCACTGCTGGGGCCGGACGCAGTGAGCTAGCTCTGATACTGCGGAACCTAGTTAGACTTTGGTGGCCCTTCGAATAGTACTCTTTCGATCTCATCCGCCGGAGATTATGACGGGTGCTTTTCCGCTTCCCCAGACCAAAACATGCCAAAGTGAGTTCAGTATGTCTTCGAGCGTTTTCGCTAGTATTTCCGGGACTTTAGGACAAGTGCGTTGCTGGGAAGGTACTAGTCCTCGCTGAGCATTTTCTGGAGTCTGCTTGCGATCTCGCCAACCTCGAGGTGGTCGGAAGCGACGGAAAGAATCAACTCATACCATTGGTCGTCACTGACTTTCTGGTCGCTAATGCCGTTGCTATTCAGCACCAGGCTCGCGAGTAATAAGCCCAAGCGCTTGTTGCCATCGATCAAAGGGTGGTTACGCTCGACGGAATCGAGGAGCGCCGCGATCTTTGCCCAGATGCTGGGGTACATCTCCTGACCTGCCAAGGTTGTGAGCGGCCTGTTGAGGCTTGCGGCTAGTAGCCCCCAGTCTCTTGATACGTATCCGCGACTGACGAGCCAGGCATGAATGTCATCAGATTGAGGCCACCAAATGCTCATTGGGCCAAGCGATCAAGCAGATCGCTACGTTCATCGCTGATCTGGTCGAGGAGGGCGAACGTATAGTTTCGGGCGCGTTTGCGTTCCCATGCCTCTTTGACCAGCGAAGCCATGAGTTGGTTCTTTGACGTGGACTCTTCCTCAGCCAGCTCGCTTAGCATTCTGTCTTCGTCCGGCGAAAGTCGCAGTTGCATTGCCATAACGAAATGGTACCACAATGGTACCAATAAGCGGAGGCTAGGCCAGGAAGCCAAGGGAGTTCTCAACCCCGGAAAGGGCTGAGAACACCATCACCAGCAAGACCATCAGCACGACGAGAGTCCTCAACCCCGGAAAGGACCGAGGACAGACACTTTGGTCCTTTCGACGGCCGGGAAGCCTGGCGAGCTTGTTCTTCGGGTGCCAGCAAACCAAGCCAGAGGTCACTGACGATACCAATCTGCGTGTGCGGGGGAACGTTGACTGTCACATCAACGGCCCAGAGGTGTTAGAGGCTCTGGGGTATCCGATCTCTAGCTATCCGATTCCCAGGGGGATCGAGGCGCCTGGCACCGCGTTGATCAGCTCTTGCGTGTAGGCCTGCTTCGGGTTAGCGAAGAGTTCCTCTGAGGATGCGGCTTCAACGATCTTGCCGTTCTCCATTACCACGACGTCGTCTGCGGTGAGCCGAACGACCGCCAGGTCGTGGGTGATGAAGATGTAAGTCAGGCCCAACCTTGCCTGGAGATCATTCAGAAGTTGCAGGATCTGGTCCTGAACCAGAACGTCCAGCGCCGAAACTGCCTCATCCAACACAACCACTTCAGGATTCAGGGCGAGTGCACGTGCGATTGCAACACGCTGACGTTGTCCGCCCGAGAGTTCATTCGGGTAACGTCGCATTGCGGAACGAGGTAGTGAGACCAGATCTAGTAGTTCTGCGACTCGCTCCTCGCGTTCCTTCTTGTTTCCCACCTTGTGAACGCGAAGTGGCTCCTCAATGATCCGGAATACCGAGTACATCGGATCGAGCGAACCGTAGGGGTTCTGGAAAACCACCTGAAGCTTATGCCGAAGATTGAACAGTTCCTTGTTGCTTAGGGTGGACAGGTCACGGCCGCGCATGTAGACCTTGCCGGAAGTCGGATCCAGCAGGTTCAAAATGATGTTCGCAACCGTGGACTTTCCCGATCCGGACTCACCAACGATCGCCATTGTTGTTCCGGTGCGAACGCCAAACGTCACGTCATCAACGGCACGGAGGAGCTTGGCCTCACCCTTAGCTCCGCGGATGTCGAACTCCTTAACCAGGTTCTCGACCCGGACGATCTCCTCCGTCGCAGTTGACCCGGCTCCGGAGCCGATGAGTTCTTCCTCGGTCGTCTCGATTCCCTGTTCATGGGCAACGGAGATCCGCTTTGACGCAAGCGAGGGCGCTGCGGCGACCAGGCGCTGTGTGTACGGATGCTGCGGGTTTTGCAGGATCTCAAGGGCAGGGCCGGACTCGACGACTCGACCCCGGTGCATGACCACAAGCTGTTCGGCACGCTCAGCGGCAAGCCCCAGGTCATGGGTGATGAACAGTACCGCTGTGCCCATCTCAGCGGTCATGGTTTCCAGGTGATCAAGGATTCGCTTCTGGACAGTAACGTCAAGCGCTGAGGTAGGTTCATCGGCGATCAGTAGCTTGGGGTGCGCCGCAAGACCGATGGCGATCAGGACGCGTTGGCGCATGCCGCCGGAGAACTCGTGCGGGTACTGCTTGGCGCGTCTCTCGGCATCGGGGAGTCCCGCTTCTTCCAGAAGCTCAGCAACACGCGATCCAACTTCTGAACGAGGCACTACATTGTTTGCCTTCAGCGCTTCGGCGACCTGGGTTCCAACTCGCCACACCGGGTTGAGGTTAGTCATTGGGTCTTGCGGGACCATTCCGATCTCGCTCCCGCGGTATTCCACCCACTGTTTGGGGGAGAGCGTCGCCAGGTCCTTGCCTTGGAACTCGATCGATCCGCCCGTGACCTTCCCGGTTCCAGGAAGTAGCCCAATGATTGCCGCAGCGGTGGTTGACTTGCCTGACCCGGATTCACCGACGATTGCGACGGTTTGGCCCGGATAAATGGTTATGTTCGCTTCGCGAACTGCCGGAACCATGCCCGTTGACGACTCAAAGGCAACACTCAGGTTCTTTAGTTCGACCAGTGGTTTCGAGGTGTCAAGACCCAGAGACTTAGCCGTCTTTGTGGCGACGGCCTCTTCGATCAGCGTCTCTTGATACGAGGTTTCGCCCTCCGACAGGGCAGGACGCTGCGCTGCCGCTTCTTCCATTGCTTTACGATCAGCGCGTTCGGTGAGGGTACCTGGCGCGTCAACATCATCCTCGTAGTTCGCGAGCGGATCGGCACCCGGAAAGAACGACGACTCATTCGCCTTGGGGAGACCCTCGCTGTCATGCTTGGACTCGCTGGCACGCTCCAGGTTCTTATCATCTGGAATGAAGTTCATATCGGTCATCGTTTGCGGGCCTTCGGATCGAGTGCATCACGGACGACGTCGCCCATCATGATGAAGCTAAGAACGGTTAGTGCAAGAGCAATAGCCGGGTAGAACAAGACCATCGGCTTGGTCCTCAAGGCGGCCTGAGCAGCGCTAATGTCGCCGCCCCAGGACACGATGTTCGAGGGAAGGCCGACGCCCAGGAATGAAAGTGTCGCCTCCGCAACAATGAAGGTTCCAAGGGCGACCGTCGCGTAGACAATGATCGGTGCGGCAGCATTCGGAAGGATATGCGAGGTGACAATGCGCCAGCGTGAAGCGCCGGTGGCTCTCGCGGCGGTCACGTACTCCTCGTTCTTACCGGACATCACGGCGCCACGGGCGATGCGTGCGATGGATACCCAACCGAACACCGACAGAATAAAGACGACCATGATTACGGTGCGGTTGTCACGGAATAGTTGCATAAACACGATTGCCGCGAGTACCAGGGGGATGGCGAAGAAGATGTCGGTTATGCGCGAAAGCAACGAGTCAATCCAGCCGCCAAAGTAACCGGCAAGGGTTCCAATAGCCGTGCCGATTAGCGTCACAACCAACGTGGTGAGAACGCCGACCGAGACCGAGGCGCGCGCCCCGTAGACCACGCGAGAGTAAATGTCACAGCCCTGGCGGTCAAAACCGAATGGGTGGCCCGACTCACTGGGAGCTAAAGACTTTGAAAGCTCACAGTAACGAGGATTCTGACTGGTGAACAGCTGGGGGAAGAGAGCCAGGAGAAGTGCGAGGAGAATGATGGCGGCTGCAATCCAAAACAGTGGACGAGTGCGCAAGTCTTTCCACGCTTCGCCCCACATTGATGAGGGGGCAGAGTCATCGGCCACCGCGTCAACGGCGCCCAGCCCGGTCTCGTCAGTGTCAGAAACAAAATGCTCTTGGCCGGGTCGAACCCTAACCACAGCAGCAGTGTCCCCACTCGGGGGTAGAACGTTGGGAATCTTAGACATAGCGGATCCTCGGGTCCAGGACCGCGTAGAGCAGGTCGACCAGCAGATTGGCAACAATAAAGACTAGAACAAGTACCGTGGTTATTGAGACGACGGTTCCGGGTTCGCCGCGGATGATTCCCTGCCAGAGGGTTCCGCCAACACCCTTGATTCCGAAAATACCTTCGGTGACGATTGCTCCACCCATCAGAGCTCCCAGGTCTGCGCCAATGAAGGTTACGACGGGGATCAGGGAGTTGCGCAGAATATGTCTGGACATCACCGACCCGTTCGCCATGCCCTTGGCCCGGGCGGTTCGAACGAAATCCTCGCTTGTGGTCTCAGAAACAGACTGTCGGGTGAGTCTGATGACGTACGCGAGGGAAACGGCACCGAGCACTATCGCGGGCATCAGAAGTGCTTTGAAAGACTCATCGGCGACGACTGTCGTTGGGAGTATTCCCCATTTGACACCGACGAAGAACTGAAGCAGGAAGCCGAGGACGAAGGTCGGCATCGAGATGAGGACCATGGAGAAGACGAGGATGGTTGAGTCAAACCAGGATCCCTTACGGATACCGGCAATGACGCCGAAGAGAATGCCAAGGACCGTCTCGAAGACGATGGCCATTAGGGCCAACTTGATCGTCACGGGGAAGGCGCTTGCCATTACCTCGCCGACCGGGCGCCCCGAGAAAGTCTTACCGAAATCAAGTGTGACGACACCCTTCAGGTAGAGCAGGTACTGCATCCAGAAAGGCTTGTCCAGGTTGTATTCCTCGCGGATACGCTGCGCTACTGCCTCCGAGACTCCGCGGTCGCCTCCAAGGGCTTGAACGGGGTCTCCAGGCATCAGGTAAACCATGGCAAAAATCAGGAAGGTGGCGCCGAAAAAGACCGGGATGGTCTGAAGCAATCGGCGACCGATATATCTAGGCATAAATGGGTCCTCGGCTGGGCCTACAGGATTAT
>JBATQJ010000064.1:0-2078 GCA_049291975.1 Scrofimicrobium sp. | reverse complement strand
GTCCTGAGCCGCTCGGGTCGAGTAAGCAACGTGTATTCAGTACTGAACTCTCTAGCAAGCGCCCCTTCAGCATCGTCATCGAGTTCAGCTTCCTCAAGCAAAGCATCAAGTTCGTCCGAGAACTGCTCGTTGACAAGCTGCAGCTCTGGGATGCGGTTCTCGTAATAGAGCGGCACGGTCGCGCCATCATTGATCGCGTCTTGAAAGTTGTAGACGCTTACATAGTCGCCAAACTGTTCACGAGTGGCTTGTTCTTCGTTCTTGATCAAAGGCGTTCCAGTGAACCCCATCATCGAAGCGTTAGGTAAAGCATTGCGCATATTTAGCGCGAGAGTGTCGTACTGACTGCGGTGAGCCTCATCGGTGATAACAATGACATCAGAACGGTCAGAGAGCACCGGCATCTGCTCTTCATCCTGGCGGGGTCGGAACTTTTGAATCAGGGTAAATACGTATCGGTTGTCCGCAGCAAGGAGTTGACGCAAGTTCGCGATGGAATCTGCATGGGCACCCACCCCAGGTGGCAATGCGCCCGCAGCGACAAACTCATCATGCAATTGAACGTCGAGCTCTTTCCGGTCAGTAACCATGACAAACGTCCACGTACCAGAAATCTTGCGTAAGACTTTTTGCGTGAACCACAACATTGACAGTGACTTGCCGGAACCCTGCGTATGCCAGAAGACTCCTAGACGCTTATTTTGTTCAGCACGCGCTCGGACCAGATTCTCGATTGCAGCGTTCACCCCAAGATACTGGTGTGAACGTGCGAAGACCTTGATCAGGCCACCAGGCCGCTCGATATAGGAAAGGAAGTTTTCAAACAGATCAAGCAAGTTCTCAGGATTGCAGGTTTCACGAAGTGCAGTCTCCAATGCGATCTGACCTCGAGTGCCTTGGGCATCGACAACTAGCCACTCGTTGAAAAACTCCCATGGCGAATAAGTTGAACCTACCTTTGCCTCTAAACCATTCGAGAGTAAGACAAAACAGTTTGGAATAAAGAGCTCAGGGATGGTGTCTCGATAGTCAGTCAGATTGTCGTCATATGCTGATTTGACAGGCTCATTCGGCTCTTTGAACTCCATGAGAACGAGAGGAACGCCATTCACAAACAGAGCTGCATCAATTCGACGCGTATGTAAGTCACCTTTAACCCACATTTGTTGGACGGCAAGAAAATCGTTGTTACTCGAATTCTTGAAGTCAATAAACTGAATAAGTTCGCTGTGCTTCTCACCGGTCGAATCAACCCATTCGACCAAATACCCGTCTCTAAGTAGGCTGTAGACCTCTCGGTTGGCACGAACCCTATCCATCACTGAGCGATCCTTGACGAGAACCTCTAGAGCCTCCTCCAGAGCGGAGTCTGGAATGTGCGAAGCATTGATCTCTCGAACTGCTTCACGAAGCCGTTGGATGAGAACTACCTCGTGTTGCGAGTCCCGACCCAAAGTTCCATCCGGGCCAAGTGACTCTTTGAACGCATCAACCCTGGCCCAACCTAGCTCTTCGAGCAGACCCATACTCGGGTCCTCAACGTACAAATCTTCAGGCCCCCTGGCCACAATCATGAAGCAACCTCCCCGACAATGGCATCCAGGTCCAACTGCGAAACATTAATTTGACCTGTAACTAGCTTGGGCAACAACAAATCGCGCATCGTCGCCAATCGGCGGTTCTCGAACATGAGCGTCTCTGCAAGAGCAAGATGACGCCGGGCTACATCGCTGAATGACTCAGCAAGCTGCGCAGAGGGAACAGCGAGAGGCCACTTGCCGAGCACTTTCCAGTCGGCGCGAGGCATCTTTGTGCCATTCGAAGTCTGCGTTGCATAAGCCACGAACTCGGCGCTCGATGCGGTGAACACCGCCTGCCCCCAGTACGAGGCATGCGGGCGGATCACTATGGCATCAGTCGAACAGATGCCGTCCACCGGCGCGACGCTGACCTTATGGAAGTACGGCCTAATCTTGCCGAAGAGCACATCACCTTTCTCGAACACAGCTTTGCGACTGCCCTGGCTCCCAGATTTGACCCAGTCGTCGAGCGTGATCTGCCGCCTCGGGATGTGTTCC
>JBATQJ010000063.1:0-4728 GCA_049291975.1 Scrofimicrobium sp. | reverse complement strand
TAGGGCTCAAGGTCAAGAATCTTGGCTGCCTCATTGACGCGCTCGTTGATTTCCGCCTTCGGACGACCAGCAATCTTCAGGGCGAAACCCATGTTGTCGCGCACGGTCATGTGCGGGTACAGCGCGTAGTTCTGGAAAACCATCGCGATATCGCGGTTCTTAGGTTGAACGTTGGTGACGTCACGGTCACCGATAAGGATGCGGCCTGAGTTCACATCTTCAAGGCCCGCAAGCATGCGAAGCGAGGTGGATTTACCACAGCCCGAAGGACCAACCAGAACCAGGAACTCTCCGTCCCCAACCTCAAGGTTCAGCTTGTCAACAGCCGGGTGATCTGACCCCGGGTAAATTCGGGTAGCGTTGTCAAAAGTTACACTTGCCATTTTATTTTCCTCCACCGGCAGGTACGTGCCGGACGATCCGTTGTAGAGATTTATTGTGAGCGAGACTTCCACTCAGGCCCAGCTTGTTCTTCACTGAATCCTTGGGAAGCCTAACACGACTGGGTATCAATGGAACCCTAGACTTATGGAATGAGACCCGATACCCCTTCTCCGCCAACCGCGAGTTCGTCGGGCGGCTGGGTCGGCGGGTACCACCTCATCGAACCAATCGGCTCAGGGGGATCTGGCACAGTATGGCGGGCAACGGACGAAGGCGGGACAGCCGTGGCCTTGAAGTTGCTCCACCCCTCCCTCGCACACACTGATGCCGCCAGACGCCGGCTGTTACGCGAGACCCGCCTGGTGAACAGTGTCAGAGGGGAGGGGATCGCCCGGGTGCTCGACATTGAGATCGACGCCCTCAGCCCCTTCGTCGTGACGGAACTGATCGAGGGACCAACCCTTGAGGCATCGGTGAAGGGCGAGTACACAGAGAACCCGGGCGAAGGCAACCCCTTCAGCGCCGAAGAACTCGCGGCTCTGGCCGCCAACCTGGCGGAGATTATCGACCGCGTGCACTCGGCGGGAATCGCCCATCGTGACCTCAAGCCCTCGAACATTATTCTTAGCGACGACGGGCCAGTGCTCATTGACTTCGGGATCGCTCAGGGCGAGGGAGACGCCCGGCTGACGACCACCGGTGGCCTACAGGGGACGCCCGGATACGTGTCGCCGGAGCTACTACGAGCCTCGGACCCCAATGCAGACAACTGGAAGCAGGGCGACTGGTTCGGCTGGGCGGCAGTGCTCTGCTTTGCCGCGACAGGGCGGCATCCATTCGGGTCGGGCAACACCGAAGCGGTTCTGCACCGTGTCTTCGAGGGTCAGGTTGATGTCGAGGGGCTCCCGCCCCGCCTCGGTACCGCCCTCGCGAACGCTCTGGGACCTGACGCCTCGAACCGGCCGACTCCGGAAGAGCTTATTGCTGAACTTGACAGTTCCCTTTGGGATGACGGAAGCGAAACCACGCTTCTTACCGGCGGAAACGACGCGGGCGAGGGAACTCGAGTGCTCTACTCACCTCCTGCCCAGGCCTCGGGTCCGGTTCCTTGGCAGATTCCTGGCGCATCGGCTCAGGCAACTCCGACTCCCCCTGGCCCCGCTTCGCCCCCTTGGCAACCTTCGAGCACACCGTCGATCCACGTAGAGCCGACATCTTCCGGAGCCCTTCCGCCCCCTTGGCCGACTCCGAGTGATCTACCGAGCCCGGCGGACCCCTACTCCGCCCCGTTCCCCCAGGTGCCAGCGCCGTACCCGGGCCAATCCGCGTACGAGGTAGGACCCGGGGTCGAACCGTCTTGGCTTGAAAACATGCGGTACCACCACCCTCGTCCGAAACCCGCACCGCTGCTTTCGATTCTGCTACTTGGCGTGTTCGCATGGGCGGGAACACTGGCAGGTTCCGCGTGGGTGGCGCTACCCCTCGTACTGCTTCTCGTTGCCGCAATCGCAGGACGGGTCGAGGAGGGGACCGCACAACGTCGGGAATCGTATGGTGGGCCGCGCCCCTCCGATCCGACGATCGCGGCGGCAACCTCGCCCTGGCACCTACTGATGGCGCTGATAACGCTGATTCCAGGCGTAGCCGCAGGGGTCCTCACTTTTCTACTCTGCGGGTCGATTGGCGAGGTGATCGTCCAATCAGCTTCCAGAGCCCCGGTTGACGGACTCAATTTCTGGCGTTGGGCGTCCGGAACGCTCGAATCTGGGCGTCCGGACCTGCTCGTGGTTGGCATGGCAACCTGGCTCGGGGTCATCGCGGCATGGGCAATACCCTGGTCGCAGTGGGCCAGAATGGGTCTCTCCCGATGGTTCACATTTGCGGCCCCGAGTCGCCTCACAAGGGGGATGTGGGGATTGGGGATGATCGCCCTCGTCCTAGTGTTGATCAGCGCCGCGGTCGTATCCGGGTCAATGTAGCGACAGAAGCGTGATGATCGCCCCGTTCAGGAACGCGGACCTCAACGGTAGAGTGGAGCGAGTACAGGCGCCCCTTGCTGGTAAGCAGCGACTGATAGGAAGCTAATGGCGAAGAATAAGGCTCAGGCCCAGTCCACCGACGTTCGCAAGAAAGCGCAAGACATGCGCGAGGCGCAACGCAAGGCGGACGTACGCACCCGAAACATCATCATTGGGGTGGTTTCCCTGCTCGTAGTCGCGATCGCGGTCGCGATTGTAATGATCATCGTCAACCGCCCAAGTGCGGAGCAAAGTGCGCAGGGTCTGCCAGAGGAATTCCGAAACGGCGAGCCGATCGTGGTGAACACACAGGGCGTGAGTGCCGGGCCGACCGAGCAGGTGGATGACCAGCTGGCGTTCTACTTTGACTACACGTGCGGCGGATGCGTTGCGCTGGACTCGGCGGTTGGGCCGGACCTGTTTGAGGGGGCGAGCGCGGGTGATTTGACGCTTGCCCTGCACCCGGTGATGACGCACAACGCACCCTTCAACCTGGCGGCGACCTCAGCTGCGATCCAGGTGGCCGCGAGCGACCCAACAAACTTTGCCGCGCTGCACCAAGCGCTAATCGAATTTTCGTACCAATCGATGGTTGATCAGGACACGTCCGTTCTGAACGACCTTGAGAACTCGAAGACCAAGGTGGCGGAAATCGCCGCCCAGGTCGGCATTCCGCAGGCAGTGATCGATAGCTTCGACACTGACGCGGGGCAGGCGTACCTGGATGCGACGTCGGCCGCGTGGAGGACAACGGAAGCCGAGGGACGAGGAGAGGGCTTGTCGTCACCAGAGATGGTTTACAACAAGGTGCAGTTGACTCCCGCGGGCCAGACTGGGACGGAGATTTACCAGTCGATCCTGAGCCAGATGGCGGAGATTTCGGGGAACTAGTGAGATTCGCGTCTCGGCAGGGCCTTGACGGGGTCATGCTGGTCCTGGCGAGGGACGGAGTCGGGACTAGGCATGAAGCAGTCTGACCGAGTCCCGAACGTCCGGAGCGGATGTGGTTTTCTGGCTCGTCGAATCGTGGTGGGGTCTGGGGTTGGGAAAGATAGCCGTCCTCGCCATTTCCTTGGGCCTCGTTTTGGAAAGACAGCCAAAGTCACCGCCCTCTTGCCCAGAAACCGCGGAACCTCGGTGCGAGATCGGCGAGAACGGCTATCTTTCCCAACCGATGACGCATCTACTGTCGACCTAGGCTCTCTTTCTGCGTTGTCTTCTAGGTTGTCGTTTTGACGGGACCGTCTCCTATTAGGGATGATTGTTCCCGCGCCACCTTAGCTCAGTTGGTAGAGCAGCTGTCTTGTAAACAGCAGGTCATCGGTTCGAGTCCGATAGGTGGCTCCACTTTCTTCGAGGACCTCGACACCCCACGTACGTTCACGGTTGCGCACCCCAAATGAGGTGCCCAATGCGCATAGTTTCACTTCCGCACCTCAAATGGGGTGCTCAACGCACGTGACCAGACCTCCGAACCCCAGGAGGGGTGCTCGACACAGCCCAGAGCGCTTGCCTACGGTTCACGTTGAACTTCGTACCTTCAATCCCCTCTATCTAACATATGATAGATAATGGTGGTTATGTATCGCTACGTCTTACTGCCACCGCCCCGCAAGTCAATTTGGCCGTGAGGAAGCACCACATGAACATCGAAAAGCATAACGAGCGCATTGAGAAGCACTACGAGCATGAGGTCGACAAGACCGACCAACACGCGGTTAGGCGCGAGGAGCACATTGAGAAGCGCCTCGAAAGGGAAGAAAGCCGCTTCGAGGGGCGCGCTGAGCGAGCGGTTGAGCACGCTGAGAAGGTCGTCGAACGGGGCGCCGCTCACGTCGAGAAGCTCGAAGAGAAAGGCAGGAGTCCTGAGCGCATCGCCAAGGCTGAGGCACGCGCCGAGAAGAAGGCCGAAAGGGCGGCAGAGCATGCGATCAAAGTCGTCGAACGCGAGGAAGAAAAGGCTGAGCGAGCCGAAGATAAAGCGGTCAGTGAGACTGCCGAAACAGCGTTGCGTGCGGCCGACCGAGTCGTGAATCTTGAAGAGAAGGAAGCCGAGAAGCTCGAGTAGTTCCTGCCGCACGCGCAGGTTGTGGTCCGTAGAGGAAACACTGCGGCCCACAACCGCAGGCGCCGAGGTTGCATCGGTCAGGCACAAGACCTAGATTCACAATAGCTTCCCGAAGAGGAGGGTTATGGCACGCCGACTAGCACCAGAGGAAAGACGCGACCTCATAGTGCGCCAAACACGGCAGATGATCGCTGAAGAAGGAACCGAGGGACTCAGTTTCCGAGCGGTTGCCCGATACTGTGGCATGAGTGCGCCCGG
>JBATQJ010000062.1:0-1562 GCA_049291975.1 Scrofimicrobium sp. | reverse complement strand
CTCCAGACCATTTCCACCACGCCAGTATTTACGAAACAGCTCCCTTGCGCAAATCCAGAGTCAAGCGACCCGCACCCACCAGGCATCGGGGCCTCACCCGAGCTGGCGCAAATGACCGCTCAGGAATTGGGCTGATTGTCAACTGGACTAGCCTTCGGCTCACAAGGTGATAGGCCAAGGAAATCTGGCTTGTTCGCCACGAGTTCCACCGCAACCACCCCGCGCCCGGTTGCGGCGAGGCCGGGAGTAAGATCCGATGGGCGAAAAGAGAATCCGCCTCCCGCGCCAGGCCCACCCGTCTTCTCAAACAGGACTGATATCCGGTCGGGCCAGTCGAACTGCCGCGCGGTCTCAACGTAACCGTCGTTTGCAATTCCGATCTGAACCTGTGTCTTTAGGGGCCCTCGCCCTTCGATCCTCCAGAGTAGATCAGCGCGTTGACCTGGAGGAACTATGCTCACCACTCGAATAGGTACATTGCAGACCGTGTGAAGGGTAAGAACCCCATCTTCTTTTGTCACGTAGCCGGGCGATTGTGGCGATGAACTGATCACGCATCCGGACACCAGCGTTGTGGCAATTAGAATGCAGGTCCATCTAACGGCGAAGCGCCTTTCTTTGATCGTCTCCGTCCGCGTCGACACATCGTCCCGCTGCGAGGCCCCTACGCCCACCACGCGTCCAGAATTATCACTCACTAGCATTTATCGTAGCCTCCAGCGTGCAGTCCTGCCTGCATTTCCATCGGGTTATAACATGCCTGTTCTTTCCCTGTGAAACGTCCAACAATGGAGCCAAATCCCGCGAAAATAACGTAGCTCGGGTAGTAGGCGGGACCCATTAGTATGGCTTGAATGAAGTGCCTATCCTCATGGCCAAGTACCGCGTCGTCGGGCTCCCTTGAGTTTCTATACAAGAAGACCCCGGTCGAGAGCGTGATTCCGCCGCTCCCCAAGCCATCGAACAATGAGTTCAACTCAGGAGGCGCCTCGACTGGGATTACAAGATGCGGAGGAGGAGCGGAGGGAGACACCTTGATAGTAGGAACCGAAGCCGGCAGCGGGGGGACTGTCCGACGAACGGTGTAAGTGGCCATTTTTGTTGATGGTTCAATTAGTGGTCTTCGGTGGCCGGCATGCGGTCAGCGAAGGTGATGGCGAACGCGTTCAACGCTGGCTTCCAGCGTGTGACCCATCGTGTCTGACCGGTGCCCTTGGGGTCCAGTGATCGGGTGACGAGGTAGAGGGTCTTCATGGCGGCTTGCTCGTTGGGGAAGTGGCCGCGAGCCCGGACAGCTCGCCGGTAGCGGGCGTTCACGGACTCGATCGCGTTGGTTGAGCAGATGACCTTGCGGATCTCGACGTCGTAGTCCAGGAACGGGGTGAACTCTTCCCAGGCGTTGATCCACAGGGTCCGGATGGCCGGGTAGGCCCGTCCCCACTTGGCGAGGAACTCGTCCCGGGCCACGACCGCGGCCGTCACCGACGGTGCTGTGTAGACGGGTTTGAGGTCCCGGCTGATCTGGTCCCAGTACTTGCGTGAGGCGTAGCGGAACGTGTTCC
>JBATQJ010000061.1:0-3344 GCA_049291975.1 Scrofimicrobium sp. | reverse complement strand
GGCCTCCAGCTCCGCCTCCAGCTCCGCCTCCAGCTCAGTGAACTGATCCAATATTCTCACGATTTCCCGCTGAACCTCGAGAGGTGGAATTGGGATGCAGATTTTCATGAAGCGAGCTTTGGAAATGTTGATACGTGTAACACCACTAGCCGTCTTCTTGATTTGCTTTCTCACCTGTTCCGACCGAAACAGGTATTTACTGAAAGTTGGATCAATCAGATTCTCATCCATGAAGCGCAAAGCAAAACAGAAACTATTCAAATACAGAGGCTCTACTGGCTCTGTTGTAACAACAGAAGACATCCCCACATCCTCAACCGACTCAGAAGAACCGGTGAAGATGACATCTCCGAACTTCATTGAGTTCTGCTTCTCATTAGCGCCGACCCGAACTCGATCATCTGCCGATTGGTCCACCGAAAGGTTGGAAAACACGTTTTTGTAGGAGATGAACATTGCATTGCCGT
Source organism: Scrofimicrobium sp. (assembly GCA_049291975.1). Taxonomy (GTDB): domain Bacteria; phylum Actinomycetota; class Actinomycetes; order Actinomycetales; family Actinomycetaceae; genus Scrofimicrobium. The sequence continues at coordinate 2,877 of JBATQJ010000061.1, read as the reverse complement.
CTGAGAAATCCGCTTTCGTCTTGCCAGACAGCCCCGACACCGTTGTAGCGACTTCCTCAAGTACCTTGAGCTCAACCCCACCTGGGCACAGTTCCTCGATCAAGTCATCGATCCGGCTCATTGTTTGGCCTCGACTTCTCGCTGAACCTGCTTGATGCTCTCAAGATAAGCTTCCTCAACTTTGCTCGGAGCAGTGTCGATATGGCTTCGATACTTCGCGTACTCACCCTCAGCGCGAGCCACCGCTTGCTGACGACTCACCTTGCCAGCGCCGACCAGTGTTGGTGCTTCCATCGCTGTCATGATTCGATCAAGGTGAATGATCCAGTCCTTCATGTATGTCGGCTCGTGGTTCTGAGCTCTATACTCGGCAGCTTCAAAGTAAGTCGGAACAAGTCCGTTCAGCCTCTTTAGTTCCTTCTCGTCCAGATAGTTCTTAGCGATGGAGATGATGAGGTCGAGATTATAGTAAGTAAGCGTCCTTTGGACGCGCCTTGAGCCCTCTTCTCGAACTGTTCGGAAATCCCGAACAGTTGACTCCGGATCTAGCTCGCCCTCGTTACAAATATCGGCTATGTGAGCACTTATGTTGGCCTTTGAAGACTGGAACAGGTCAACTACCTGACCCTGTGTCATCCAAATTGAGTCGTCTTCCAGACGTGCTTCAACTGCAGGATTACCGTCTTCCCTCCTATAGAAGATCAGTTCTCCCATGGTTGCAGCGCTCGGATCAGGAAGTTCAGTCATGGTTAACCGTACTTCTAGGCTCCGACATCTGGACTATCATCGGCGTCCCGTCTGAGTGAGCTATTAAGTAATCCTTAATAGCTCGACTCGGTCGCTGGGCAGTTCTCATGCGGATTCCCCCTCTAAATCTGCGACTATTGCGTCGATTGAGGTTCGCAGTTCTGCTTGACGGGCGACGATGCGGGCGATCTCGGCGTTGAGTTCTTTGATGTCGATGACTTCGCGGGTGTCCTCTTTCTCAACATAACTGGAGACGGCGATGTTGTAGCTGTTTTCAGCGATGTCCTCGTTCGAAACAAGTGCTGCGGCGTACTCGATGTCTTCGCGATTGCTGAAAGTGTCGACAATCCAGTCTTGGTTCTGTGGCATCAGTTTGTTCTTGTTACCGACCCGCTGGAACTGGTCTGATGCGTCGATGAATAGAACTGAGTTATCGGTCTTCGACTTCTTCAAGACGATGATGCATGTGGCGATGGTTGTGCCAAAGAAGAGGTCTGCGGGAAGTTGGATGACTGCATCAACGTAGTTGTTGTCGATGAGGTACTTGCGGATTTTCTGCTCGGCCCCACCGCGATAGAGAACACCGGGGAACTCAACGATGGCAGCAGTGCCGTTGACGGCCAGCCAAGACAGGATATGCATGGTGAATGCGAGGTCTGCCTTCGACTTCGGTGCAAGTACACCCGCCGGAGCGAAACGCTCATCGTTTATTAGGAGTGGGTTCGCGTCGCCATCCCACTTGATCGAGTAGGGCGGATTAGAAACGATCGCCTCGAACGGTTCGTCATCCCAGTGCTGGGGGTCGGTGAGGGTGTCGCCGTGCGCGATGTCGAACTTCTCATAGTTCACGTCATGCAAGAACATGTTGATGCGGGCGAGGTTGTAAGTGGTCAGGTTGATCTCTTGACCGTAGAAACCCCCGACGTTTTGCTTGCCGAGTACCTTGGCGAACTTCAGCAGTAGGGATCCAGAACCGGCGGCAGGGTCGTAGACCTTGTTGACGCGGGTCTTGCCGTCAACCGTGATTCTGGCTAGGACCTCAGAGACCTCTTGCGGCGTGTAGTACTCACCGCCTGACTTCCCCGCTTGGGAGGCGTACATCTGCATCAAGTACTCGTACGCATCACCGAAGAGGTCAATCGTGTTTTCACCGAAGTCACCGAGCGGCAGATCACCGATGGCGTCCAGCAACTTAACAAGTTTTTCGTTACGCTTTGCAACCGTGCTTCCAAGCTTCGAGCTGTTGACGTCAAGATCGTCGAAGAGACCCTTCAGATCATCTTCGCTGCCGGTTCCAACAGCAGAGCCCTCAATGTTCCTAAAGACCCGTTCGAGCGTCTCATTCAGATTCTCATCATTCTTCGCCCGGGCCCGGACGTTCTGAAACAACTCGGAAGGAAGGATGTAAAACCCCTTTTCAGTTACCGTGTCAGCCCGACCAAACTCAGCCAGCCCGTCGCTCAGTGCCGAATAGTCGAACTCTTGATCGCCAGCGGCATGTTCACCAGCGTTGATGAACTTTGTCAGATTCTCGGAAACAAAACGGTAGAAGAGCATTCCCAGGACGTACGACTTGAAATCCCAACCATCCACACTGCCCCGAAGGTCATTAGCGATCCGCCAGATCGTCTTATGCAACTCAGCGCGCTGCTGCTCTGAAGTATTGGGGGTCATTTGTTGTTCTCCTGCGCACGGCGGCGCGACTAGTGAAAATCTGATCCTAGGAATCACCGTACTAGTGAGCACCGACATTCCATGGTTCATTCCATGTAGTCGAAAGTACTTTTCATTTGATCTGAACGCCGCGACGCCTTGGCCGCAGTGGTTCGTAATCGTTTCCGGTGCAAGTTCCTGTACTCAATAGCCCTCTCAATCATATGAAGCATTCAGTGGATACGCGTCTGGCAATTGAGGCCCGCTGGGAACCGCCGCACACCTCCTTCCTAACGGAAAGGTGGTGGCTCACGGTGACGGTTTCGATGCGGGTGATGTCGGCGGGCGACGGGTACAAGTACCTGCTGCGCACCGTTGCCGCGGGCGACGGCGACCGGTCACTCTCGACACCGCTCACCCGGTACTACTCCGCCGAGGGCACGCCGCCCGGGCGGTGGATGGGATCCGGCCTTGCGG
>JBATQJ010000060.1:0-5114 GCA_049291975.1 Scrofimicrobium sp. | reverse complement strand
GCCCAGTAGACATCTCGGTAAAAGACGCCCGACGGAACATGATACCTATGAAGAAATCTGAATATCTTTCGGTCGAGGGCGAGCACCAGAGGAAAGTGATTCGGCTCGGTGAAAGACGAGGGAATTGTTGCCGCCTCTGAGTATACGAAATTTGGTCTCCATCCAGCATCAAACCTTCTTCTCAACTCAGCGAAACGGCGTTTTCGCTCACTTGCATACCCCGTGATCTGAAAGACGTCGTAACCTAGCGACCTGAATGCCTGGAGCATCTTCCAGGGGCGAATACCAGACGCCGAAGTTGCCCCATTGACAACAGGAAACGGAGCATGGAAAACCATGGTCGGCGCGCGCTCATCTAACGGCATGAAGAAGGCCGAAATCTGATTCCTCATGCTCTCTCCTAAAACCGTCCTGTTGGCATTCGACCTATAGCTAGGGGTTCAGCTTAAGCGACACCTCAAATAATCTGCTCGGGCTAGATACGACTAGTGACGATCAATTTCTCTCAACACATTCGCTACCTCTTGGGCACGTGCTTCCCAGGTATGCCTGCCCGCCACGTCTATTGCTCTCTTACGTTTGTTCTCAAGTTCACTGGGGTCTTGAGCAAGCTGGTCAATCAGGTTAGCCCAAGCCACGGCACTGTAGGGGATGGTCCAACCGACTCCTAGCTCACGCGTCATTTCTCCCGCCAGTGTTCCTTCTGACGCGACAACAGGAAGTCCATGCCCAATATAGTCAAACAGCTTTACAGGGACCGCAAACTCCCAGTATTCGACTGGCTCAACGAAAAGTAATCCTAGGTTGCTACGAGAGTAGAGATGGTCGAGTCCTTCTCCAGACTCGTGCACGACTGTGAACCAATCACCTACCAAAAAGCAGTAGTCCGCCCCTTGAGAAGCCCATTCGGAGCCGCGCGTGCAAAGGGTGAATCTGACATTCGCTCCGGAACTCGCAGCCAGTTCAGCACCTCGAAGCGCCTCGTGAATCCTATAGTTATTGCCTAATCCACCTGCGTAGATGGCTTGGACCCCTCCTCCGACTGGTTCATTTGGAACAATTTCTGCACCGGGAGGAAGCGCATAAATGTAATACCGATCTGAGTTGGGCAGATATCTTTTCATTTGCGCTGACGGTAGAAAGAGAACGTCCAGGGCTTTTCTATAGCCTCGAAGGTCGACACGAAAACGCCACGTCAGCAAAGCGACCTGTCGTCTGGAGAGACGCTGCCGGAACTCGGGAAAGACCCAATGAATATCTCTGTAAAAGAGGCCGACCGGGATCGATTTCTTGCGACAGAATCTCAGGAACCGTATGTCTCGACTCCAACTGGTATATCGAGTGACCTTTTCGCCCAGCCCCGTTGGATTTGTTGCCGATTCTGAGTAGACAAAGTCCGGTCGCAGACCGGCCTTGATTCTTCGCTTCAGGTCCCGAATTTGGCTCTGGCGCTGCTCGTGATTACCCGATACCTCTAAGACTTCATAACCAATGCTCTCGAAGGCATGCCGCATTTTCACTGGGCGAATTCCACTAGCCCTCGGGGACTGGTAATCCAGAGCAAAAGGAACATGGAAGACCATGACTCTCTTACTCATTTTGAGAACATCCTCGCGTGGACACTTCAGTCATTTCCCATCATTACTAAATCTGTTATCAGTCGACTTACGACATATCTGCTCAACCGAGTGTCGCCAGACGTCCAGCATTGGAGTGACGTCTAGTTCAAACGCCGCCAAAGACGAGTTCTGCTTCCATGTAGCGACTCGATCTCTATCTAGCTCATCGAGTACTTCGACCAGAGCTTCTTCCGAGAAGTCTCGTGTCACGGCTCCCAGGTCATATTGGTTCACTCGTTGAGCCATCGCATCAGTGGGTCCCACAATCACTCCAAGGCGCGCTTGAACAAAGTCGAAGAACTTGTTGGGCAACGCAAGTGCGTAATTGGTTGTGGTCGGGGGCAACACGAACATTCCTACGTCATAGTCGTTCAAAGTCGACACAAGAGCTTCGGGCTTCACGGGAGGGCGGAGCGTAATCGAGCTTCCAAATGACTCAGACAGTGACTCGAGCCTGCGATAGTACTCCGTTCCTGTTCCAGTAAGAAACAGATCAAACGTCACCCTTGCACTTGTTTTTGTCACCGCTTGCATCATGCTCTCAATATGGCGATTGGGTAATGCAGCTCCGGAGTGGACCAGTCGAACTGGTTCATGCACTGGTGTCGGATCAATGGTGATAAAAGGGAGGGCGTTTTCGACCACTTCTGGTTTGAATCCGAACTCTTCCTCATAACGCTCCGCTATCTCTCCAGAGACAGTAGTCGTGGATCGCACCCTTGCAGCTTGGTTAGCAAGCATCCAACGATAATAGGGCTGGCGTAATCTCACCCATGCAGGATCGTGATCTTGGATGCCGGGATAGTACTCGTGAAGATCCGCGTGAACGCGGGCTCCCCCAAAAAGTTCAATAGCAAGGCCAAGCGGTTCCAAATCGTTCGTTATCACCGCATCGAAATGACGTCCACGTAGAATCTTTCGCGCGGCTAGATTATCCGCTTCAAACCTACTAGCCAATCCATACTGCCTAAGGTGCAGCAGCGCAGCCCTGATCCGGTCATTTGGCGTCGACTTGGCGCAGCCAAATAGAAGCAGTTCGGCGGGAGTACTAAACAGCGCACCGTGGCCACAAACCGTCACGTTGAACGTTCTGGTGAGCGTTCGAATCTGTTTTAGCACGCGAGCATCACGAGAGACATCAGAGTATGAGATCAGCAGAAGTGAAGGTTTGCGCTTACCGTTTCCCACACTCAGATTCGGATCCAGAATAGGCTCTTGAATCTCAATAGGTGCATTTGACGCTTCGAGCAAATCCGAATCTTCCCCGCGCAACGAGTCAGATCGCATTCTATTCGCTCCGGCCCCGACAAGCTTCAGGCCTTGGGAGAGCTGGTGGGCAGCAAACTCCGGGGAGTGAACCCGTCGGACATACTCTCGGCCACGATCTGACATCTCGCGAAGTCTTCCAGGGTTGGAAACCAAATCCCGAACCACGTCACCAATGGTAGCCGCGGTTCCCTCTGCTATAGGTACCTCCATTCCAGTAAGCGAAAGGACTCTGTTACGTGTCTGCTCACTAAGTTCCGCGACTACAGGAACGCCAATCGCCATTGCTTCAACCGAGGCGACCCCATAGAGACCCATCCCCACCTGGTCTACTAGGACATCAACCTGAGCGACTTCCCTAGCAACTCGCTCAGGGGAAAGATTCTGTAACTCACGATACTCGATGATTCCCTGTTCGTGGAGCCGACTAAGACCTTCTCTGACTGCTTGAGTCCCCTTTAGTGCTGCCCTAGAGGGGATATGTCCGACTATAGGAAGCGGGCCTCCGCGACGTGATTCGCTCCGTCTCATCCTATCCGCCTGCTCCCACAAGGGTCCGTTGTGCAGGGTCGGCACCCAGATTGCATAGGGTCGGTAAGTTATGAGGTCAGGAGTAGAAACGAACTCGGGAAGTTTCAGATCGTCAAGCAACTGGTTTATCTGAACAGACTTCGTCTCAAGCGCGGCTGTGAGCCCATTCAAGTCTTGTTTAAATGGTGAATGGATATGCAACTCCGCATGCCTAGAGGGGATTCTGACATCGCTGCCGTGTGACAGTGCCGCAACTCGGATGCCGGCTTCCTGCATCGCTCTAACTTCACGGCGAGTATCACGGCCGAAAAGCGTGCCCATAGTGGGAATACCTGACTCCAAAATGACATGCGTCGCGTTATCGAGTATTTGCCTTGATTGCCTCATCGACCATGTTGGTGAGTGGAACATTGCGGCCTGGGACGGGACCGCATCGGCGGGAAAATTCATTGCACTTTCGCTCATTTTGCCGAGACTCGTTGCATATATGTCTTGCGCCTGACTCAGCGCGTCTGCCCAGCGTTTTGCTTGGCCAGCCGTATTCATTCCACCGATCAGTATCCGCACTGGGGAATCAGATTCAAGAGTTGCGACCTGTGAATCATCTGCGCGAGTCCACAGGTTCTCAGGTGGAATGAGCCTACCGGCAATAGTGTGCGGCAGCCAAGGGATCAATGACAGAATCATCGACCTAATGTTCCGCGACATATATGCCTCCTCGGACATCGCCAATGTTCTGGCTCTCTGCCCGGTATAAGCTTAGGCAACCCGGCAAAACATCACCGAACAATAGCCCACTTTGCGGAGGTCCAATGCGCCAGAGCTGGGCCCAGTTCAAACAAGTACTCCCTTACCTGGCACCTGGAACGGTCGAGTACATAAGAAGGTATGTCATACTCTCGTCCCTGCTGACGCTCTTGGACATCGGCGCACTCATGCTCTTAGCGGTGTCTTTGTCCGGCATGCTGGCAGGAGCTGAAGTGGTCATTCCCGTCGTCAACTGGACCGTTCAAACCAAAGACTACATATGGCTTTTGCTTGCCGTGTCGTTGCTAATACTTCTCAAATCAAGTCTGTCCCTATTGCAGCAGTGGTTCGCTACCCGCAGGTTCGCAGAGTTTGAGCTGGTCTTGGGGATGCGACTGTTTGATGCGTACATCGGAGCTCCCTGGCTCAGTCGTCTAACTCGTTCAACGGCTCAGTTGGTGCGAATGGCTGATGTTGGTGTCGCAGCCCTGGTTAGCGGTCTAGTCATGCCACTTATGCAGTTGCCGGCAGCCATCATCTCAACGGTCTTGATTCTGGTCACTCTCCTTTTTGTCCAGCCTATGACGGCGCTGATCTCAATCATGTACCTCGGTCTGATCGCTTTCCTCATGTCGTTTGTTTTGAGCAAGAAATCGCTCGAAGCAGGAAACGTGAACCTGCGGTACAGCTATCGCGTCGCTTCTCTGATGACAGACATGGTGGGGGCGCTCAAAGAGATCACTCTTCAGGACAAGCTCAGTGAAGTTGGCCAAGAGGTTCGCCGAAATCGGCAGCATGCCACTCACGCCCGGGCAAATCTCCAATTTCTCGGAGCTTTTCCAAAGTTTGTAACGGACGCGGCACTGATCGGGGGATTCCTCATCGTTGGGGGCACCTCATACCTGGTTTCTCATTCATTGAATGAGGCAATCGGCGCGGTAGTCCTGTTCG
>JBATQJ010000059.1:0-9675 GCA_049291975.1 Scrofimicrobium sp. | reverse complement strand
CCTCACCGCTTGAGTCGTGATCAATCTTGGCACGACGCATCAGTACCGGAACGTCCTCTATTCCCGACCCCTCCCAAGAAGCGATGCCAATGGCCAGGTGGATGTCAGCTTGACCGTATCGTTGCCCGAGGGAATCGGCGAAGGAGCAGAGTTGTCGGATTTCGCGTGCTGCTTCCTCGTACGCCGACTCTTCGCGGATCAGGGTATCGAGGCGGGTTGGATGGTCAACGTAGAGCTGCGCCAACCCTCCGGGATGGGCGTCATCGAGGCTAACCCGGAGTTCACGGAAACGCTGCCCGTCCCGACCTAGCTTCTCGGCGAGAGTGGAGCGCCATCGAGCCGAAGCCTCGTCGAGGATCTTCACAGGATCTACCGGAGCGACTTCCTCAGCGGGTTCGCCTGAAGTCACCTCGTCTAATTCAAGACCCTTATCCTGAACCAGTTCCTCGACCTCGTTCCCGATTTCAGGAGTAGGGGGCTGCGCGCCTCCCAAAGGGTCGTCTGCTATCTCCGAAGGATTGGACCGCTCGGAGCGCTTGCGTGAGAAGAAACCTGACACCACAAGAACAGACTAGCGATAGGTTACTGTCGAACCCTCGCGGCGTGCCGTTATTGGCGTAGGTCACGGTTCATCTCAAGTGATTGACAGTTCGGACACCAGTACACGTGTCGCATAGAAGAGGGCGTGGCGCCCAGTCTGGTGAACCGTATTGTTTCGCCACAACGTCGACATGGCTGCCCCGCCCGGCCATAGACGTACAGCCGCTTTCCGGGACTGGTATCACCTGTTGTAGTCCGTTCAACTCTTCCTAGATTGGCGCGAATCAGACGAGCGCCCAGCACCAAACAGCGCTGCACGTCCATCTGCACGGCGGGCGCTGCAGGGTCGATTCCCGCCAGGAAGCAAATCTCGTTGGCGTACTCATTACCAAAGCCGGCCACGTTTGACTGGTCTAGCAAGGCGACATGAATCGACCGATGATCTGCGGCGAGGTTTCGCGCCGCTTTCTCAAGTCCGCCGTTGTTCCACTCAGGTTTGAGTGGATCGGGACCCAGGTGGCCTACCAGTTTCGACTCTTGATCGGTTCGAACTAGCCGGATTTTCCCTACCAAGAATCCGACGGCCTGTACCTGATCATTGCCTAAAACCAGACGAGCCTGGTACGCGGGTCTGCGCCATCTGGTGCCGGGGAGGTAGAGGTGCCACGTCCCGTCCATGAGCATGTGAGAGTGAAGGGAGTATTCACCGATGCGGACAATGATGTGCTTCCCGAAAGCCTCCGCGTTTTGAACGGTTTCTCCCGAGAGATCTTCCCGAGCCAGAGCTCCAGTACGAATCTGGAATTGTGTAAGGATTCGCCCCGACAACGCACGATCTAGTTGCGCCGCAACGCGGTAGGCGGAATCTCCCTCTGGCATGTTTGAACGGTAGTCGGTTCGCGGGCGGAACGCACCGTGCCAAGCTATGAGCCGAAGTGAGGCTCTGACATCACAAAGGCCGATCACACGCCTCGTATTCTGTCGGGGCGGCAAGCTACAGTGCCCGTATGACTTCTGTAGTTCATAAAGACCCGCTAGCGGGCTTTTCAGCTCCGGCACGCGCGTGGTTCCGGGGTGCCTTCGCACAGCCAACAGAGGTCCAGCGTGAGGCGTGGAAAGCGATCCGTTCCGGATCAAATGCTCTAGTCATCGCCCCCACAGGATCGGGCAAGACACTCGCCGCGTTCATGTGGGCAATCGACTCTTTAGCGAAACTGAGAGCAACCGCGAGCGGAGAGCCCGAGCGCGGCGGGGTTCGGGTCCTGTACATTTCTCCGCTCAAGGCACTCGGAGTTGATGTTGAGCGCAACCTGCGGGCACCGCTCGCCGGGATAAGGGAGGCGAGCGTGGCCGCGGGACTAGAGGCTCCTGATATTTCCGTGGGAGTGCGTTCGGGCGACACCACCGCATCGGAACGCAGGCGTCTAATCAGTAATCCCCCAGACATCCTGATAACGACACCTGAATCGCTCTATTTGCTACTCACGAGTTCGGGAGCTGAGACTCTCAAGAATATTGACACAGTAATCCTTGATGAAGTCCATGCCCTTGCAGGCAACAAGCGCGGCGCACACCTTGCCCTATCGCTGGAGCGGCTCGACATGCTACTTGAGAAGCCTGCGCAGCGGATTGGTCTGTCTGCAACAGTTGAACCGGTCTCAGAGGTTGCTCGGTTCCTCGGCGGGGCACAACCTGTCGAGATCGTCCATCCTCGGGCAAGTCGGAAGTTTGACATCACGGTTGAGGTCCCGGTCCCGGACATGTCGAGTCCGCCCGTGATTGAACCCGAGGTTATCAATGCTGGCGAACCCATAAAAGAGCACAGGCTCGGGTCGATGTGGCCGTCAATCGAGCAGTCACTTTATGAGCGAATCATGGACTCTCGTTCCACCATTGTCTTTGCTAACTCAAGAAGACTGGCCGAGAGACTGACAGCCCGACTTAACCAAATCCATGAAGAACGAACGCAGGATGCGGACGCCCCCCTTCTGGCCCGGGCTCACCATGGATCGGTGTCAAAAGAGATCAGAGCCCAGGTTGAGGAGGACCTAAAATCAGGCGTTCTACGATGCGTTGTCGCCACCGGCTCACTTGAGCTGGGCATTGACATGGGGGAAGTGGATTTGGTGGTTCAGATCGATCCACCCCCTTCTGTTTCCTCCGGCCTGCAGCGACTCGGACGATCCGGACATCAAGTTGGTGGCACTTCCCGGGCGGTTTTCTATCCGACGCACAGATCGAAGCTGCTTGAGACCGCCGTGATCTCCAGGCGGATGAGCGAAACACAGATAGAGCCAATTAGTGTCTTGTCCAATCCACTTGACGTTCTTGCGCAACAGACAATCGCACAGGCAGCCGTGGGCCCCCTTGAGGTCGATAAGTGGTTTGAGACGGTTCGAAGAGCAGCGCCATTTCGCGATCTACCTAAGTCCGCCTACGGATCGGTGCTGGACCTCATTTCTGGAAAGTTCCCCTCGACCGAATTCGCTTCGCTCCGTTCACGCGTGGATTGGGATCGGACTGTGGGGACCCTGAGCGCGAGACCGGGGGCGAAACGACTCGCGGTGACCGGGGGCGGCACTATTCCGGATCGTGGACTGTACCGGGTGGTGACAGGGAACGAGGAAGACGGTCACACCCGCGTTGGCGAACTCGACGAGGAAATGGTGCACGAAACCCGGGTGGGTGAAGTCTTTAGTCTAGGCACCACCTCCTGGAGGGTTCGGAACATTAATAGGGACTCGGTTGAGGTAGAGCCTGCTTTTGGCACCATTGCAAAGACCCCGTTTTGGCGCGGGGACTCTATGAGCCGCCCGGTAGATCTAGGCCGCGCTTTGGGAGAGACGGGAAAGCTCCTCACCGAGAGCGAGCGATCCGGGGCCGAGGGGTACCTCGCCGAAGCCGGGTTTGACTCGTTCGCCATTGACAACACTCTCACCTACCTCTCTGAGCAGGTTGCGCAGACGGGACAGGTTCCCACGGCAAACTCCTTAGTCGTTGAGAAGACGCGCGATGAAGTGGGCGATTGGCTGTACGTGCTCGAGTCCCCGTTGGGTCTCGCGGTTCACTCCCCTTGGGCTTTGGCGATCAATGCTCGCCTGCGAGATCGCTGGGGCCTCGAAACAAAGGCGACGCCCAGCAACGACGGGATAATCGTTCGAGTTCCAGATATGGAACTCGGCCTGTTCACCGAGGACAACTTGAGTCCGGAAAGTGCTTCTTCTGAGATCCCTTCAGCCGAGGATATTTTCTTGTTTGACCCGGATGAGATCATGCGGATCGTGCGCGATGAGATTCAGGGATCGGCCGTGTTCGCTGCACGGTTTCGTGAGGCATCCTCGCGAGCCCTGATTCTTGGGAACTCAAAGCCGGGAAAGCGCTCGCCGCTGTGGCAACAACGCCTACGCGCTTCCGAACTACTTGAAGTCGCGTCGCGCTACCCTGACTTTCCAATGATTCTTGAGGCCGTGCGCGAAGTCCTTCAAGATGTCTACGACACCGGGGCCCTTAGAACCCTGATGCACGACCTAACAACGCGGCGGGCTCGGCTGACCGAAGTCGTCACGGAAACGCCCTCTCCCTTCGCACGCTCTCTTTTGTTCGGCTACGTCGGCGAGTTCCTGTACGAGGGGGATGCCCCGGTCGGGGAACGCCGCATCGCAGCGCTAACAGTAGACCCCGAAGTCCTTCGGGAGCTCTTGGGTGAGATGCCGCTTCGTGACCTGCTTGAGGCAGACGCGATTACCGAGGTGGAGTCCGAACTACAGCGAACCAGAGATGGCTGGCAGTTCCGGGGAACGGGCGGTCTGGTTGATCTGGTCCGCATGTTGGGTCCGCTCACCGTGAGTGAGATAGCGAACCGACTGAGGGCCGATGACGTCGCGGAACTGGAGGACGAGTCCCAACTTGTCAGACAGACCGTCGAACGCGCCTCCTCAAACAAACAGGTGTTCAGGGCAAGAATTGGCGGCGCCGATTACGTGGCGGCTGTCGAGGACGCAGGAATTCTGGTCCAAGCGTCCGGCGTTCCACTGCCTCCGGGTCTCCCCTCCTCATTCCTTGAACCGAGCGAAGATCCCGCACACCAGCTACTTGCCAGATACGCGCGAACTCACGGACCGTTTACAGAAGAGGAGGTGGCGTCACGCTTCGCTCTAGCTCCTACGACCGTACATGCCACACTGCGCGATCTGGAGGCACGCGGCTTACTCTCGCCCGGGCTGTTCCTTCCCGCTGAACTGGCTGACGATCGGGGTCTCGATCCGGATCACCCACAGTGGGTAGAACGTACAGTGCTGGACCGGATTCGTATGCGTTCACTCGCACTATTGCGCGGAGCGGTTGAGCCGGTAGGGCAGACCGCCTTCGCTGAGTTCCTCGCTGAGTGGCAGCACTACGACACAGGGAAGTCAGGCAGATCGCTTCGCGGGTCGGAAGGTCTCTATTCGGTTCTCGATCAGCTTTCGGGACTGCCGATCCCCGCTTCGGCCTGGGAAACCTTGGTGCTCCCAAACCGAATCCTCGACTATGACGCCCGCGCCCTAGACAGCCTGGTTGGTGGCGGTGAGTTCATGTGGATCGGAGCCGGGAGAATTGGAAATCGCGACGGGTGGATCAAGTTTTTGCCGACCGGGACTGCCCCGGCAGTAGATGCAAAGTCAGAGGTTTCCCTCAGCGATCTTGAGCGGGCTGTATTGGACGAGTTAGGAAACCGGGGAGCCCTCTTTGCCGGGGCGATCATTGATGGCTTGGTAACTCGGGGACTGCACATTTCGGGAGTCGAACTGGCGGAGGCAATTTGGACACTCGCGTGGATGGGGCTGGTTACATCGGACTCGGTTCAGGCTCTGCGCGCACGAGTCAGCGGCAAAAGAAGCGCACAGAAGACCGCGCAGACCAGATTACGTGGCAGATCGCTGACCCGTCGGGGCATGACCGGTTTGTCGTTGGGTCGGGGGGTCGTTCCCGATCCGACGCTCGTCGGACGCTGGTCCCTAGTTCAACCAGTCCCGGCATCCCGTAGGACAGAAAGTGACGCTCAATCCACGGACCTCAGAGCCTTGTCTTCATCCACGGGAACTGATGCTCAGCTCTCACCCCAAGAATCTGGGACTCCGCGCTCGCACGCCGACACCGCAGTTGACACACACCGGCTCACAACAGACGCCGCCGCTACTCTCCAGGCCGTGGAGATGCTTGAGCGATACGGAGTTGTGACCAGAGGCAGTGTCGTGGCCGAGGATTTTCCGGGAGGTTTCGCCCAGGCATATCGTTTCTACTCCGACTTCGAGGTATCTGGATCATGCAAGCGTGGGTATTTCATCGAGGGACTTGGAGGGGCACAGTTCGCAGTTCCCGGAGCTGTTGACCGGCTTAGGGAGATCAGTGACAATGCACAAAAGTCGGTGGGCGAGGAACCGGCGTGGACTCTCGCCGCAACCGATCCCGCAAATCCCTACGGTGCCGCACTCCCCTGGCCCGACGGCCTAGTGGGGAAGAGGAATGCTGGTGCCCTCGTGACCCTGGTCGGCGGAGACGCGCTCCTGTACGTCGAGCGCGGAGGAAAGACGGCGCTAGCGGATGAAGAAGCGAACGAGTCGCGGCGCGAGGCAGCCGTTCGATCACTGGTCGAAACTGTGCGTCGTGCTGGCCTCGCCACCTTCACCGTAGAGAAGTTAAACGGTGAACCCGTTCGGAAGTCGGTTTGGGCGGACAATCTTGCCCGAGGAGGATTTGAGGAAGTTCCCCGCGGTCTCACCCTGCGCCGCAAAATCCACTAGAGCGGGTGCGAGAGAAGTTCCCTCGCCAATAATTCTAGAGTCTGGGTGCGACCGGGGGCGGTGGCTGGGTCCTCGTTCGCAAAAGCCCCTGCGACCGGTGAGATCATGATTTCGTCCGACTGGTACTCCGCGGCCAATCTATGAAGGTCCGCCGCAACCCGATCTGGTGAACCAACAAATGTCATTGGGTACGCCTGCTGGGGCACCCCGAGTTCGCGGGCACTCCAATCGTAGTTTTCGACCGCTTCAACAGACGGCTGAGCAGTCAAAGCGCCGCCGGTGCGAAGCCGCGCGGTGGTGAGGCGTTGGACCTGAGCGCGGCGCTCGGCTTCCTCCTGCGTCGAAGCAACAACGACGTTGACCGGAAGCAAAGTGGTTGGCTTCGGGAACTGAGCGGATGGAACGTAGTTGTTCCGATAGATGTCGAGGATGTGATCCATGCCGGGGATGCCGAAGTGATTCGCAAACACGTACGGCAGACCCATCTGCGCGGCAAGCTGAGCCGAGTGTGCCGACGATCCCAGTAACCAGATGTCCACCGGTGAAACAGGAGCCGCCGTGGCGTGGATGTCGTACCGGTGTCCCGCAACGTTAAGAGGTACGTCTTGACCGAGAGGAGTGATCCCTCGTCCAAGAAGTTCACGCAAGAGTTCAACGTCGTTGGCATAGTTGGCAACCCCATCACCGGGCAACCCCTGGCGCAAGATGGCGGCAGTGAGTTGGTCGCTCCCGGGGGCTCGCCCTAGGCCCAGATCGATCCGCTCGGGGTACATGGCGGCGAGCAGCGCGAACTGTTCGGCAACTGCGAAGGGCGCGTGATTCGCGAGCATGACCCCGCCGGAGCCGAACCGGATACGCTCTGTATTCGCGGCAAGATATGGGATAAGCACCGCGGGAACCGTCGAAGCGATGGCCGCCATATTGTGGTGTTCGGCCACCCAGTAGCGGGTATATCCGAGCCGATCCGCGAGCGCCGCGAGCTCCCTACTGGCTGTTAGCGCGTCGGCACTGGTTTGCCCCTCGCGCAGAGGGATCAGATCAAGAACGGACAGTTTCAAGTCAGACAATTGCTACCTCGCTTAGGAATCTCAGAGCCACTGCTTTGGCCAAAAGTAACTAGCCTTCACGATACCGCGCCCGGTTCTCCTGGCCCCCGTCGATTTGCCGCGTCACCGCTGATTCGGTAGCGAGAACGGATGTGGCCCGGGTTGACGTCGATTAATCGAGGTCAGTAGCTTTTTGCATCCTCCGGAACGCGTCTTTCTTCGCTTCTCCCCTGCAGCAAACGGGGCTATTCTGAACCATCGCTTGAACCGATGACCAGTCTCGAACTGAAACGAGTCGTCGAGTTCGGCAAGCGCACAACGTAGGCGATGGATGCGTGGAAATCAGAGAAAGAGCGGATTACATGAACTCAACCGGCCAAGAGGTCTCAGAACTTTCACCAGAGCCCATGCACTGGGCAACTCCCGCGCCAACCAGTGAGCGAATCAAAACTGGAAGGCGACTTCGAAAAGTGATCCCCCGATCTCGGATGGCTGACCTCGCTCCTCGTTCCAGAGACCCCCTAGACATTCTTGAGGAGCAGAACTCCACCAGAGTTCCGGAACTGGTGCCTCTGCGACGGGAACGGATGGCGGAGAGCCCGTTCGCGTTCTACCGCGGCGCCGCCGCAGTTATGGCTTCGGATCTGTCTAACGAACCCACTACCGAGGTTCACGTCGCATCGTGCGGGGACGCGCACTTGGCGAACTTCGGTTTCTACGCTTCTCCACAGAGAACTCTGGTGTTCGACCTAAATGACTTTGATGAGGCCGCTTGGGCTCCATGGGAATGGGATCTAAAGCGGCTGGTAGCCAGCATAATTCTGGCGGGGCAGGCCGCAGGCCGCAAGGAACACGTGGTTAGGGAGGGCGCGATCGGCGCCGTTGGTGCCTACGCGCAAGCACTCCGAGTTTCAACAACGATGACCCCACTTGATCGCTTCTACACTCACTTCGACGCAGAGGGGGGAACCAAGAACCTGCCGAAGTCTGCCAGGCGCAATCTTGAACAAACAATCAGGCAGGCAAAAAAACGGACCAGTGAACGTGCAGCCAGGAAGTTAACCGCACCGGATGAAGATGGGCGAATGCGTTTCATCGAGCAGCCACCAACCATGACAAGACTTCCCGACGAAACGGGTAAACGAGCCATTGAACTGCACCAGAAATACATGGACGGTGCTAATCCCGAGATTCGACAGCTTCTTCGCAACTATGGGGTTTCTGACGTCATTCGAAGAGTAGTTGGGGTCGGAAGCGTCGGGACCCAGTGCACCATCAGCCTGCTTGAGGACGGCGACGGAAACGCGCTGATTCTGCAGTCGAAAGAAGCAAACCAGAGCGTTCTGGAACAGTACGGCAAAATCGAACAACCCAAGGCACTCAAGGATGCTATAGACCGAAAAGGCCAGGGAGCCAGAGTCGTTGGAATGCAGAGGATTCTCCAGGCGGTATCTGACCCATTCCTCGGACCTGTTCAGGCCTACAGATACGACCTGTATGTCCGCCAATTCCACGATATGAAAGGGAGCATTGACACAGATGGCGTAGGTACCGCTTCATATCTGGCCTACTCCCGCGCATGCGGCACCACCCTGGCGCGGGCCCACAGTCAGTCCCCCTTAGCCGCGACGGTCAGCGGATATGTAGGAGGCGGAAGCGAGGTCGCAGAAGCGCTGTGGAAATGGGGCAACGCGTACGCCGAGCGGACGGTGGAAGACCACCGCAGGTTTGTCGAGGAAAGGCTTCGGCCCCAGAACCCGTGATGATTCTGGGGACGCGGATACGGGGTTCTAGTGCCTAGGGCTTGGCGTGTCCTGCGGGCTCGCATCCTTCGCGAGTAAGTCACGGATATCACTGAGCAACTTGACCTCGTCAGAGACTTTTTCAGCCTCTTCCTCTTCCGCAGTCCCACCGTGCTCGGCGAGCTTGTTCATGGGGACTACCAGGAAGAAGTACAGCGCCAGGGCAATGAGTAGGAAGTTAACCAGCGCAGTGAGAATAGCTCCTGGTTGAACTACGGCATCCCCGATAGTGAACTGAAGGAAGCTATCGAAGTCTGGCTTGCCGATCAGACCGCCAATTAGCGGGTTGATGAACTTGTCAACCAGAGCGTCGACGACAGTAGCGAATGCTCCGCCAATGATGACACCGACTGCTAGGTCAATTGCGTTGCCACGAGAAATGAAGTCTTTGAAACCTTGGATCATGGGATCACTCCTGTAGTTGATGGGTCGCTAGATCCAGTGTGACATAAGGGCTTGGGCGGGCGCGGAGTGCGGCGTGATAATGGATTAATGGCTATGCGCTCC
>JBATQJ010000058.1:0-36786 GCA_049291975.1 Scrofimicrobium sp. | reverse complement strand
GTAGACGGAGGTAGCCTTACACTCGTGTGGGACGCCCCACCTCTTAAGCGCCGGACCAAGACCATTAGGCTATGTGAGGTGCAGGGCTACCTGCTATGAGTTCGAGATGTTCGAGGTGGAATTAGTGACGAAGCAACCGGTGGACAAGCCGTGTTTGATTCTGGTGAACCTGGGAAGCCCGGATGAACCCACAACCAAGTCGGTAAGAAAGTACCTCCGAGAGTTTCTCTCTGATCGCCGCGTCGTTGAGACGCACCCTGCGCTCTGGCGTCCCGTGCTTGACGGGATAATTCTGCAGGTTCGTCCCAAGAAATCGGCTGAGAAGTACACAATGGTCTGGGGTGAGGTGCATCCTCCTCTAGTCGAGTACACCATCGACCAGGCCGAGGCGGTTCAGCGGGCATTGTGTGATTCCGCCGAGGTCCGTTATGCCATGCGATACGGAAGTCGAGGCCTTCAAGCGGCGCTTGCCGAGGCGTATAAGGACGGCTATCGCAGGGTTGCCGTCTTCCCTCTCTATCCGCAATACTCTGCCTCGTCCCTGGGAACCATTAGTGACGAGGTGTTCCGGTATGGTCTGAAGGCCCGCGACCAGTTCGATCTTCGCATCACTCGCTCTTTCCAGACATTCCCGCCGTACATTGAAGCCATGGCTGCGGCTCTGGAACAGTCGTGGAAGCAAAACGGCCGTCCGGATTTTGTGGCAGGGGACAGGCTGGTCCTCAGCTATCACGGTATTCCTCAGGCAATGGCGCAAAAGGGCGATCCGTACCCGCAAGAGTGCGGCCAGACGACAGAAGCTCTGCGACTGCGGTTAGGTCTTGACGAGTCCGACGTTGTGCATGCATATCAATCCAAGTTTGGTCCCGCTCCGTGGTTGCTCCCGGCGACAATCGATACGGTGGGCAGACTTGGTGCTGGTGGAACCAAACGTGTCGACGTGCTGTGCCCGGGCTTTGTGAGCGACTGCCTTGAGACCCTTGAGGAGATCGAGATGCTCAATCGGGAAGCCTTCGAGGAAGCTGGTGGACAAGAGTTCAACTATGTTCCTTGGGGAAACAACAAGCCGCAGTGGCTTGAAGCGCTTTCCAGCCTCTCCAAGAGTGCACTAGCCGGATGGATTGAGTGATTTCCCTCTTCAAACGAGCATTTCGCTAAGTTAGGCTTGCCTAAGTTATAGATTCTTCCTGACTTAGGTGAGCATTTGAGCGCTAAACAGGCGACAGCCTCGTCTTCGACCCCCGAGGTCTCTACCACGGAGCACAAACGGGGCAAACGCGGCTGGGAAGGTGCGATGATGCGCTCCTTCGGGGCTGTAGACCACTTAGTGACCGTGACCGGAATCGAGCAGATTGCTCCGCACATCCTTCGCGTCTCGATGTGTTCCGAGACGTTACTCGGTGAACTTCCCATCGGCCCCACCAACTGGGTCAGATTCTGGTTTCCGGATGAGAAGAGTTTTGAGCACCAGCGTGCGTACACGCTGATTGATCCTGATCCAGCGACCGGGAAGTTCAGCTGCGACTTCGTGCTCCATACGCCAGCTGGACCCGCAGCGAGATGGGCTCAGCGAACGAAGGCTGGCGACCATCTTGAAGCTATGGTCATGGGATCCAGGCCATTCGAGGTTTCAGTGGACACCCCTGCCGGATACCTGCTTGCCGGCGACACCGCGTCGCTGCCCGCGATCAATCAGATTCTGGTCACCGTCCCCGCCCACGTCCCGGTCGAGGTGTACCTTGAACAGCACGAACCGGGCGATCTTGAGCTTCCCATAGCCGCGCACCCGAGGGCATCGATCCACTGGGTTCCAAGAGAGGGAACAGGCTCGCTCGCAGGCGCCGTGAAAACGCGCGACTGGTCGAACTGGTATGCCTGGATGGCGCCAGAGGCAGGGTCACTTAAAGCGCTTCGTGCCAGTTTGGTCGAGCGCTTTGGTTTCCCGAAGTCTGCCCTGTACGGACGTGCCTATTGGTCCGAGGGAAAGGCGATGGGTAAGGATCGCGAGGCCGAACCGAATGCGGCGTTCAGGGCCGCGGAAAGTCACGGGAAGAAAAGCGAGGCGACAACCCCCGCGCCATTTCCTGAAGGCGAGAAGGGTCGTTGGAAGTCTCAGGGTGGTACCGAACTACTGCGTCACCTGAAACCAACGTTCTGGATCGCAGGTATCCTTCAGACGCTGGTGACGCTCCTTGAACTGGCACCTTTTGTTCTTCTCGCACACCTCGCGACCCAGATGGCGCGGGGGGCTGACCTCCCAGCGATGCGATCAACATTGATCGCCGCAATCCTCACAATGGCGGGCGGGGCGCTACTGGGAATCGTGCTGATGTTCTGGTTTCATTTGGTAGACGCGAAGTTCGAGCGGGACCTGCGCTCGCGGTTGCTTACGAAGTTCGTCCGCCTCCCGCTCAGTTGGTTCTCTTCCCGGAACTCTGCGAAGGTAAAACGACTGGTCCAGGATGATCCTCTTTCGCTTCACTACCTGGTAACCCACGCGACTTCGGATGCTGTGGCGGCGGTGGTTGCCCCTCTTGCGGTGCTGGCCTATCTGTTTGCCGTCCAATGGCGACTGGCCTTGCCGCTGTTGATCCCGGTTCTGGTCTACCTCGTCATCATGTACATCATGCTTGTTGCGTCTTCAGAGAAGACGCCGCAGTCGATGAAGTGGGCTGAGGCAATGGATGGTGAAGCGGCCGCGTACATTGAAGCGCAACCCGTGGTTCGTATCTTCGGAGGGGCGCGGCGTTCCTCATTCAACCGCCGGCTTGGTGAGTATGTGCGTTTCCTTGGAGACTGGCAGCGTCCGTTCTCCTCAAAGAAGGCACTGATGGACATCGCCACCCGTCCGGCTACCTTCCTCCTGGTCATCGTGCTGTTCGGGACGTGGCTAATCACCTCGGGAACGATGACGCCTAGTGACATACTGCCTTTCTTGCTGCTCGGTACAACTCTCGGTTCACGACTCCTGGGTCTCGGATACGGACTGGGAGGACTGCGCGACGGCATGGAAGCAGCGCGGCGGATCAAGAACGAACTGGATCAACCGGAGCTAGAGTCTCGTGAGCAGGCCCCTATGTCGCTTCGGTTAAATGGTCCGGAGATTTCGTTGAGGAATGTCAGTTTCGAGTACGAGTCTGGGGTACCGGTCCTCTCAAACATCAATCTTGAGATTGAGCCCGGAACAACGGTCGCCCTGGTTGGACCGTCAGGTTCCGGCAAGTCGACGTTGGCTTCGCTTATCGCAAGGTTCAACGACCCGACATCTGGTTCGATCACACTTGGCGGTACGGACCTGCGGAATATCGAGTCCGATGATCTATATCGAACTGTAGGTTTCGTCTTCCAGGATCCGGGTCTGGTGAGCGGAACTGCTTTCGAGAACATTGCACTGGCAGAGCCGGGCGCGGAACACTCCGCGGTAGAGAGCGCTGCCAAGGCCGCTCAAATCCACGAGCGGATCGAGGCCATGCCAGGGAGCTACCAGAGCGAGTTTGGTCAGTCGCCGCCCCTTTCCGGTGGTGAGAAACAGCGTGTGGCCATCGCTCGTGCACTTCTAGCAGACACTCCGGTTTTGGTTTTGGATGAGGCAACTGCCTTCGCTGATCCCGAGTCCGAATACCAGGTCCAGCGTGCCATCACCCAGCTGACCGCGGGTCGAACCGTCATTGTCATTGCCCACCGGCTCCAGACCATTATGGGCGTTGATCGCATAGTTGTCGTGGACAAGGGACAAATCATCGAGTCGGGGACCCACGTGGAACTCCTGGACCTTGGTGGGAAATACGCGCAGATGTTGGAAGCCACCAAGCATTCGATCGAGGAAGAGGGGCACAAGAATGATTAGGACATTCCTTGAGCTTCTACCGCCTGAAAGCCGGACTCGACTTCGAGTTTACGGTGTCTGGAGTGCAACTAGTGCACTACTCCGAGCGGCAGCAACACTGATGCTCATTCCTCTGGTGGCAGCCCTCTTCGGAGGAAACCCGGAGGAAGCGTGGCCCTGGGTTGGGGTCATCGCTCTGACCACTGTCACTGGCTGGTTCATCGACAAGTTGGCTGCAAACCTTGCCTTCAATCTGGGTTTCTCACTGCTTGAGAACGCACAGGAGAGGGCCGCCAATCGGCTTTCTAGCGTCGAACTTAGCTGGTTCAATCAGAAAAACTCGGCCACGGCCCGGCAGGCTATTGCTGCCATCGGTCCCGATATGGTCGGCCTGGTGGTCTACCTGTTCACCCCGTTGATCGCCTCCGTCTTGGTTCCGCTCTTTGTGGCAGTGGGAATGCTGTTTGTTGCGTGGCCTCTGGGTCTTGCGGCTCTGATCTTTCTGCCCGTCTTGGTTGGCACGTACTTTGCCGCGGCGTCGTTC
This sequence comes from Scrofimicrobium sp., assembly GCA_049291975.1. Taxonomy (GTDB): domain Bacteria; phylum Actinomycetota; class Actinomycetes; order Actinomycetales; family Actinomycetaceae; genus Scrofimicrobium. The sequence goes on along the minus strand of JBATQJ010000058.1, from coordinate 32,416 downwards.
TCTCGAAAAGCAGAGCAGAAGGCAGAGGTGACAAACGAAGAGCTTTCCTCCAGCCTTCTAGAGTTTGCAAGGACACAGGCAACACTTCGGGCATCCCGAAGGGTTGAGGGTGAGAACAGCAGGGTTGCGGGAGTTCTTGAGAAGCAGCATCGGGCAATGCTGGGCTTGGTGAGCGCGCAGGTTCCGGGACAGTTCCTGTTCATGGTCGTTAGCCAACTCGCCCTGTTTACTCTGGTTGGAATGTCTGTTTATCTGACCGCTTCCGGGGAAATCAGTGCCCCAATGGGGGTGGCTCTGCTTGTTGCGTCTGTTCGTTACATGGAGCCACTTTCGGTACTGGCGATGTTGGCACCGGGGATCGAAACGATCACCCTGACCCTTCGTCGACTGAGCACCGTTCTGTCTGCGCCGGTTCATGAGTTGGGGTCACTGACGTTTGCTCCCGAAGGCGCGCCCCGGATATCTCTTCGGGGAGTCTCGTACGCCTATCGGTCCGGGGATCACGAAATGCCCGTCATCAGGGACCTAGACCTCGATCTGAAAGAAGGGGAGACCACCGCCGTTGTTGGCCCTTCGGGGTCTGGGAAGTCTACCCTGCTAAAACTTGTCGCCGGTCTGATCGAACCAACGGCTGGCGCTGTTGTACTCGACTCGGATGTCAGACTCACGGACCTGGATCAGAAATCGAGGGAGCACCTTATTTCAGTGGTGTTTCAGGAACCCTACTTGTTCGAGGGAACGCTCCGCGACAATGTACTTCTCGGTAAGCCCGATGCGGATCAGGATGAACTGGAAGACGCGGCATCGAGGGCACGTCTCCTGTCAGTCCTCGAACAGGTTCCCGGTGGTTGGTCAGCACGGATCGGGGAGGGTGGAGCGACTCTTTCGGGCGGTGAGCGCCAGAGGGTGTCGATTGCAAGGGCACTGATTAGCAAAGCGCCGATCCTCTTACTCGATGAGGCCACCAGCGCACTGGATCCTGAGAACGAAGTTGCACTGATGGACGCCGTGCGTTCGGATGGTGGGAGACGCACTCAGCTACTTGTCACGCACTCACTGAAGACCGTTGAGTGTGCGGATCGAGTCCTGTTCATGGAAGACGGTCAGATCGTGGAGGAGGGGACCGTTTCAGAGCTGCTGGAGAAGGATGGACGGTTCGCTGAGTTTTGGCACCAGCAGAGCCAGGTCGGAAAGTGGCACCTGGGAGGGGCAGGAAACGAAGAACCCCTCGTCCCAGTTCATGACTGAGGTGAGGGGTTCAAATCAAAGAATGGTTTGTGCGCTAAACGGCCTTCTCGAAGCGCTCACTCTTGATGCAGTTGGTGCAAGCGTTGATTCGCTTGGTCTCACCGTTCACCTTGGCGCGGACGCGCTGGATGTTCGGGTTGAAGCGGCGGTTGGTACGCACGTGCGAGTGCGAAACAGACTTGCCGAACTGCGGGGTCTTACCGCAGATGTCGCAGACTGAGGCCACGGGGTCCTCCTAGAAGATTGTCAGTACCACCCCTGCCAAGACATCCGACCTTGATAAACCAAGGAACGCTGAGCAGAAGCAACCTAGAAAGAGTATCGGAGTGGGCCCTGTAGTTTCAACGCTGGAGGCCCTCTGAGGGTGTCGAGTCTCCCACACTTCCCGCCGTAACCGGCGCCGAGGCGCTGAGTTGAGGCTTGAGAGCCCCGGTGTCGGTCCAAGGTGAGAGACTAAATGATGGCAGCCATAAAAACTACGGAGCAGGGGGCAACATGGTGAATATTGATACTCCGCTTGCGCTCCGTCTGCCAAAGACTGCGGCGAGGAAGCTTGCTGATGGTGGATTTGAAACCGTTGGCGACCTCCTCAACTACGCCCCTATCCGCTACTACCAATGGGGGAAACTCACCGATATCTCATCGTTGAGCGTGGGGGAGGACCAGGCGATTCTGGCGCAGGTGGTAAGTGCATCGATAGTGCAGAATCGCTCGGGCAAAGGAGTGCGCTTCCTGGTCCATGTGACGGACGGTAGCGCTCGTCTCACGTGCACGTTCTTCGCGAAGAACGCCTACATGCTCAGCCACCACCAGCGTCTGTTGCGTCCGGGTGCCGCTGTCTTGATTGCAGGAAAAGTTGGCGAGTATCACGGAAGTCTGCAGATAGTTCAGCCAGAGTTTGAGGAAATCGAGGAGGGTTCCGCCATAGACGCAGCGCGTCGAGCCGGTCGCCCGATTCCGATTTACCGAGCTATCTCAGGACTTCCCTCCTGGAAAATCGCCTCCCTCGTTGACGCCCTGCTAACAGCTGGTGACGACCCAATCGGCGAAGAAGTTCTGCCGGAGCACATCCGGGCAGTCCACGCGCTTTTCACCCACGACAGAGCAATACGTATGCTGCATCAACCACAGAGTCCGGTCGATTGGGAGACAGCGAAGCGTTCGCTCGCCTGGGAGGAGGCGCTCGTCCTGCAGACTGCTCTACTCGGGTCCAGGACCGGGGTGATGGCCCAGGGGGACCGAGCATTTGGGGATTCGAGCAGCAGTAGTTCGAGCAGTCGGTCAGCGCCGCCGCTGTCTTCGCCAACTGAGAGCGCCGATAACGGGGACAATGACCTGGTCACTGAGCTTATCCGCAGTCTTCCCTTTGAACTGACCTCGGCCCAGCGCCAAGCGTGGAAACAGATCGAAGATGACATCGCGTTGACTGAGCCCATGCAGCGCCTGCTTCAGGGTGATGTTGGGTCGGGCAAAACGATCGTCGCTCTTCTAGCGATGTTACGGGCGGTCCAGGCCGGATACCAGGCCGCGATGCTGGCTCCCACCGAAGTGCTTGCCAGACAGCACTGGTACTCGCTCACCACTATCCTTGATCGAGCCGGAGTGCACGTCCCGGTACATTTGCTCACCTCCAAGCGCCCCTCTGCCGAAAAGAACCAGGTCCTTACCGCACTCGCATCGGGTGAACCCTCGATAGTCGTCGGCACGCACGCGCTGCTTCAAGAGGGGGTGGAGATCCCGAAACTGGGATTGGTCGTGGTCGATGAACAACACAGGTTCGGGGTAGCACAACGCGAACAGCTTAGATACGGACGCACCCCGATTCCACACCTGCTGGTTATGACCGCAACCCCGATCCCTCGAACAATCGCCATGACCGTTTTCGGGGACCTCGATGTCACAGCAATGTCTGAACTCCCGAGTGGTCGCAAGCCTGTCGAAACCTTCCTGGTCGACGAACGCAACACCGTTTGGGTGGATCGAATGTGGCAGAGAGCGAGAGAAGAAATTGATCGCGGCGGTCGGGTCTACGTGGTCTGCCCCCGAATCGAGGGGGACGAGCCCGAGGAGGATGACCAAAAGTCGGACGAAACCGGTCCGGGAACCCGATCACTGCCGGCAGCGATGGAAATAGTGGAGGAGCTACGTCGCAATCCGACTTTCGACGGGGTAAACATTGGGCTGGCACACGGACGTGCCAAACCTGAGGATAACGCGGCAGCTTTCGCTGCCTTTGCGGATGGCAGCGTGCCGCTTTTGGTGGCTACTACCGTCGTTGAGGTCGGTGTCGACGTACCGGAAGCGACGATGATGGTCATCCTGGACGGAACCAGGTTTGGGCTGTCCCAGCTTCACCAGCTTCGCGGCCGAGTCGGCAGATCGGAGGCGGCCTCTGTCTGTATGATCACCCATCCCGGAGAGCTCTCCGAGACGAGTGCTGAAAGGCTCGATGCGATTGCCAAGACGAATGACGGTTTCGCTCTCGCTGAGGTAGATCTCCGACTCCGAAGAGAGGGAGACGTGCTTGGCAAGAACCAGTCGGGGCGGGTGTCGGGACTTCAGTTCCTCTCGGTTCGCAGGGACGCGACCGTGATATCGGCTGCTCGCGAAACCGCGAGGGAAATCCTTGAGGAGGACCCTACGCTTGAAAGGCACCCCGAGCTTGCCGGGGCTGCACGTCAAAGGGCAGAAGAAGAGTTGGTCTGGATGGAGAGTTCATGACCCGGGTGATTGCTGGGAGCGCAAAGGGGCAGCGCCTCATTGTGCCCGATGCCGGAACAAGACCCACCTCTGATCGAATCCGAGAGTCGATCTTTGCGCGACTCGAGAGTTGGAACGCGATTGCAGAGGCTCGCGTGCTAGACCTTTTCGCGGGTTCTGGAGCCCTGGGTATTGAGTCGCTATCTCGCGGAGCCGCACACGCTGCTCTGGTTGACTCATCTGTTGGAGCAATCAAGGCAGTCAGACATAATCTCGCTTCGACCGGGCTCCTCGATCAGGCGTCCGTGACCAGGCAAAAGGCGCTGGCTTTCCTTCAGCAGACAGCCGAGAACGAACCGTACGAGCTTGTCTTTGTTGATCCTCCCTATGCGATGCCAGAGGATGAGCTCGCTGCGCACCTAGAGCTGTTGGCGCGGGTGGTCACAGACGACGCCACGATCATCATCGAAAGGGACGGCAGGTCACCAGAACCCGCCATCCCAAACGGCTGGGAAATGCTGAGCCATCGCGAGTGGGGCGATACGGCGGCGTGGTTCGCCGCCCCGATCACCAGTGAAAAGTAGGATGAACTCATGACATTGGCACTGATTCCGGGATCTTTTGACCCGGTGACTAGCGGCCACATTGACCTCGTTTCCCGGGCCGGGAAGATGTTCGAAGAGGTCGTCGTCGCTGTCGGTGTGAACTCGAATAAGGAAGCTTGGCTGGCACCCGGAAAGCGCACCGAACTCATCGAAGCCGCGTTGGCAGATCAGTGCCCCGAGGTTAATGCGAGAGTCATGAGCTTCGACGGGCTGCTTGCTGACCTCGCAAAAGAACTCAATGCGACAGCAATAGTAAAGGGAGTTCGAGGAGTGGTTGACCTTGACTCTGAAACCATGCAATCGGAAGTTAATCGTGACCTGTGTGGAGTTGAGACTCTGTTGCTTCCGGCTCGACCGGGTCTGACCGCCGTTTCTTCATCGCTAGTGAGGGAACTGTTTGCTGGAGGCGGCGACGTTCGTAACTACGTCCCGCCCGCAGTCTGGTCCTTCCTCCAGTCCATAACGCCCAAGAAGCCAAAGCCTGCGGGATTTGGTTCATAACCGATACGAAGCCAGAGGAGTCCAAATGTCTCAGCAGTTTGACGAAGAGTTGTTCAGCGTAGAAGGGGACGGTCTTGAGGTTCCCGGGCCAGAGGCACCGACCGGGCCCATCGAGACTGCCGAGTTGGAGGAAGAGATATTCTCCCCCGAGCCTGAAGAGACGCCCTACGGGCCCTCTGCTGTTATCGCGGCTCTTGATCAGATTGAGGTCTTGGTGGAGCGCGCACGAGCCGTGCCTCTTTCCGCCAACATTGTTCTCAACAAGGCTGAGGTTCTCGATCTGGTTGATCAGGCACGCGAGGCCCTTCCTGAGGACCTGGTGGCCGCTGACGCAGTAGTAGCGGACGCTGAGGCAGTTCTTGTACGCGCTGATACTGCGGCTGACGCGGCAGTGAGCGAAGCAAATCTCAAGGCAGGCACCATCCTCGAAGAGGCCCGTGAGAGGGCGGACTCGGTCATGAGGGAAGCACGTGCTGAGGCCGAGCGGACTACTGCTCGTGCCACCGAGGATGCCGCACACACTCAAACCAAGGCACGTAAGGAAGCGGAAGACCTAATGGCAGACGCACGGGCTCAGGTGGAGCGTCTGGTGGCCTCCGATTCGATCACTGAGATGGCTAACCAACGTGCTCGTGAGCTAATGACAAATGCTCAGAAGGAAGCCTCAAAGCTTCGCGCGGGTGCGGACGACTACGTTGCTGGAACACTCAATAAGACCTCTGACCTGCTTGCGGACCTGCTCCGTCGTACTGAGGCGGGTGTTCGCGCGGTTGCTGAGCGGCAGGGGATTTCCACCGATATCGACATTGAGGAGCGGTAGGCTGTTTGGCTGTAGTCGCTTCTATAGTGGATGGAGTAGCGGTGGAAGTTAAGGGATTGGTCCTCTCCCTCAGGAACCAACCGGTTGAGCCTGGTGCCCGCGAGGAAACGAGCTTTGATTGGACTGTTCCTAAGGGCTGGGAAACAGAGGTACTACGCCTAGAACCGGGAACTGTCGTTCCCATTGACGTTGCAGTGACAACCATTGACGGAGGCGTGATCGTCGAGGCGAACGGATCCGTGACTCTGACGGGAGAGTGCGTAAGGTGCCTCGACCCCGTGGAAGTCCACCAGGACTTCCGCGCCAGTGAAGTATTCGTTTACGAAGATAACCGAAGGGAACGATATAGGACCGCTGAAGGGATCGAGAACGAGGGTGATGAAATGGACTCCGCCCTGCTCATCGAACGCGACACTGTCGATCTTGAGCGGCTTCTCCGCGATGCGATTCTTGCCGAGGCCCCCCTTCAGCCGGTCTGTAGCGAAGATTGCCTTGGCATTTGTGTCCACTGTGGCATTCTTCTTCGGGATACCGGGCCGGATCACAAGCACGAGTTTCTTGATCCGCGTTTTGCCGCTCTTGAGGGATTTTTCGGTGAGCGCGACGAAAGTGAGCCTAAAGAGTAATGTCTCGAAGAACCCGAGCCGGGGCAGATAATCCGGACGTGGCGGAGTTACTGGGCAAGTGGGGCGTAGCACTTGACCCAGAGTTGCTGATCCTTGCCTTAACGCACCGTTCGTTTGCGAACGAAATGGGCGGCCTGCCGAACAACGAACGGCTTGAGTTTCTCGGAGACTCCGTCCTCGGCTTGGTCGTGACGGAAGAGCTTTACAAGAGCCACCCGGATGTCCCCGAGAGTGAGTTGGCGAAACTCCGTTCAGCAGTCGTTTCTCAAAAGCCACTCGCGCAGGTTGCGCGTGAACTGGATCTGGGTTCTTACATCCTGCTTGGGGTCGGTGAGCACAAGACGGGAGGTCGAGAGAAGGATTCGATCCTCTCGGACACCCTTGAAGCGCTGATTGGGGCAACCTACCTGACCAACGGACTTGAGCCGACTCGCTCTGTGCTCCTGCACCACCTAAGGAGAGTCCTAGAGGCCGCAGATGAGCCTGAGTCTGTAATGGACTGGAAAACTCCGCTTAGGGAGTTCGCCCTGGCAAACAAGATGGGCGATGTCTCCTTCGAGGTAAGGGGGGAAGGGCCGGATCACGACCGGCACTTCTACGCGACCGTGCTTGCTGGTGAGCAACCGCTGGGAACTGGAGACGGTCCATCACGGAAAGAGGCGGAGAACGACTCGGCGAAGCACGCCTACCTTGCCCTCACGGACGGACATGTTCCCGACGGACGACCGATAAACGGCAATGCCTGAGCTGCCTGAAGTCGAGACCATACGCCTAAGTCTGGACAAGCATCTGTCTGGGAAACGAATCGTTTCTGTCGAAGGTGGGGGTGGACGCCTGGTTCGGAACAATCCCGGCGGCATGGTACAGCTGCGAGACTCGCTCAATGATGCAGGTATCAAGTCAGTGGAACGCCGCGGCAAGTTCATGTGGATGATCTTGGATGGCCGCGCCGAGCCCACCCTGGTTATTCACCTTGGAATGTCGGGACAGGTTCGCACTGCGACGCACCCTCCGGCCCAGCTCGATCGACACGAGCATGTCCGACTCACACTTTCCGACGGAACCGTGGCGCGTTTCGTTGACCCGCGAATGTTCGGTCACTTGACACTCTCTGAACTGGTTGAAGACGGACGGGGACGCCAGGTACCCGAGATCGCGCGGCACATCGCGCCCGACTTGCTGGAACGGCGCGACGGGGATGATCTTCTTGAGCTTGCTCAGCGCATGCACACCCGGAATCGATCCATCAAGACGATGCTTCTGGATCAGGGTCTAGTCTCGGGCGTTGGAAACATCTACGCGGACGAGGGACTCTTTCGAGCAGGAATCCAGGGGCGATCACTCGGCGTATCGCTGAGTGTCGAGCAACTCGGATCTCTGCTTGAGAACACGCGTGAAGTCATGACTCAGGCAGTGGCTGCGGGAGGAACCTCGTTCGACACACTTTACGTGGATGCCGACGGGAATCCCGGGTATTTTGAACGTGAACTAAAGGTCTACGGACGAGAAAATGAGGAATGCCTGGTCTGCGGAGGTCCGATAGTGCGTGAAACCATCGGCGGCCGATCACACTTCCACTGCGCCACGTGTCAGCGCGTGGTGGTTTCCCAGACTTAGGACTTTCCTCCCTTATGATGGGATGGTGCAGAACATGGTGAACAGCGAACGGCCGCCCGTACGAGTGATGATCGTTGACGATCATGAGATTGTCCGTCGGGGCATAGCTGAGATTGTCGACCGCGATTCAAGATTTGACGTTGTTGCTGAGGCGGGCACGGTTGAGGATGCCATACGCCGCGCAAACCTGGTTAACCCTGACGTGATACTAGTTGACCTCCAACTTCCCGATGGGACTGGCATTGACGTTATGCAGTCCCTTCAGGGGAGCATCCCAAACACTAAGGCAATTGTCCTTACCACGTTCGACGATGATGATGCTCTAACCGCTGCTCTTGAGTCTGGGGCCAAGGCGTACGTTCTGAAGACTATTCGGGGTGCAGAGATCAACGACGTGATTCAGGCTGTGGCGGACGGTCGTGTCCTTCTTGATGAGCGCACCGTGACCCGCCATCGAGCCGATTCGGACGACCCCTCAATGGATTTGACCCCGTCGGAACGCCGGGTGCTGAATCTGATTGGTGATGGTCTTTCGAACCGTGAAATTGGTGAGCAGTTGGGAATTGCCGAGAAGACCGTTAAGAACCACATCACCTCGTTACTTGCAAAGATGGGGCTTCAGCGTCGGACGCAGGTCGCCGCGTGGGTGGCGGCGCAAAGGTCGGCTCCGTGGCGTAGCGGGGAGCAGAAGTAGCGGCATTGCCGACCTAGGTCAGCCCAGCTCGCCAAACCAGCGAGGTGCCCCTTCCACGGGGTCCGGCACCCATAGCAAACGATCCGCCGTGAATTCTTGCTCGACGTTGCATATTGGCTAAGCCTGACTGTCGGGTTACCGCAGGATCGACGCCCTTTCCATCATCCACTACGGTCACCACGATTTCCCCGGACAGTCCCTTCCCGTGAATTGCAACGTTTACGCTCACAGAACTGGCTCGGGCGTGTTTGGCTACGTTTGCCAGTGCCTCACGCACCACAGCAACCACATCATCAGAGACATTGGCGGCGGTGGCGTTTGCGCGTGATGTCAGGTCCGCCTCCAAAAGACTCTTGGGTGAGGGCTGTCCTTGGGACGAGGAGAGCGTGACGTTCTCTTCATCGACCTCGATGATCAGAGTTGGCGCGAATCCGAGATGTCCGCGTGCCGAAGAGGCTTCCCGGCGGAGCATATCAACGAGGCCGGCCGATTCTTCGGCTTCCTTCAGCTGGTAGACAATGGAACGGATCTGGCCAACGGAAGAGTCGAGGGAATCGAGTGCCTCGGTGATCCCGTTGTCTAGCTCGTTATGGCCGGCACCCTCCCTGATTTTTCGTTGCACGTCGCGCAATTTCATCCCGGTTGCAAACAGGCCCTGGATCGCAAGGTCGTGCAGATCTCTGCCAATGCGCGAGCGTTCCTCGACCAACTCGACTTCGTTTTGGGCTTGCCGAGAGACAAGCAACTCGTTCGCCAGTGCCGCCTGCATCGCGAAAGCGGATGCGGGAACCGACTGGGCAAGCCTGAAGTTGTCTCTATCGCGTGACCGGGCCAGAACGAGGACTCCCTCCAGATTCTGGGGGGCCATCACCGGAACAAGCATTAGTGAGCCGTCCATTCCCAGGTCGATCGTCCACTGGGGTCGAGGTTGGCCGCATTTGATGATGACTCCCATTCCATCACGAAGGAGTTCCATACTCGGACTTGGAATCTCAAAAGCTAGACCGATCGCCCGGTTTGGCTCAATTAGAGGGGTTTTTTCGTCGGCGCAGAAGGCGTTTTCGCACAGCATCACTCCGCCGACGGACTTAAGAAAGACCAGCGCTGCGTCCGCGTCGGCGGCGTTGCTGGACATATCGAGGAACAGATCTAGCGTGTCTTCGGGGTCATCTGCCGAGAGAACTCCCTCGGAGAACCGGCGGAAGGCCTCTACCCACCGGAGGGAGTCCTCAAGCGCGAGCAGATGGTCACCGGGAGAAGTACGGTCGTTCATTCTTGCTCCGTTGCCCATCGGTATCCAGAATCACTTGCCAGCAACTCCTGGTGAGATTCGGCTAAGTGGGCCACCGCGGGCTCACCGGCTCCGGGTATCAACTGCACGATTCGCGTTGCCTTTTCGAGTCCTGAAAGTCTGTGCGTGACCACGACTAGGCCCCGTTCGTTGCCTGAGTCTTCGAAAAGAGACCTCATGATCTGGTCGGCTGTTTCACCATCAAGGTGCTCGCCCGGCTCATCGAGCAACAGGATTCGAGCGGGAGATGCAAGTGCCCGCGCTAAGAGCAACCTGCGGCGCTCGCCTCCGGATATTGTTGTTGCGCCCACTCCGAGTAGCGTATCCAGACCCTTCGGGAGTCCGCTAAGCCACTCACCAAGACCGACGCGGTCCAGTAGTCGTCCGGCCTCATCACGGGAGATATCGGAGCTGGCGACCCGCAGATTCTCATAGACAGTAGTGGCAAAAACGTGTGAATCCTCGGTTGTTAGTGAGACCAATTGTGTCACCTGGTCGCGGTCCCCGTTCCAGAGGGGAACGCCGTTAAGGTCGGCAGTTCCTGCCCGGGGGGCGAGCATCCCGGCGAGTGTGTAGAGCAAAGTTGTCTTACCAACTCCTGACGGGCCGACAATCGCTGTGATGGTACCGGGTCGAATCTTAAGGTTGATGTTCGCTACCGCCACGTCACGCCCCGGCCAGCCAACTTCAAGGTCGTGGGCAACTATCTCTGCACGAGGGGGAGTCTGATCAAATCCAGGAATCGGGTGGGTCTGCTGAGTATCCTCGCCCTCAGGACCCAGGAGCGCCATAATGCGTTCCGCGGCCCTAGCAGATTTGATCAGTTGAACGGAGGCAGGCCCCAAATCAGCGGTCCCCTCAAAGGCGGCGAGGGGAGTGAGGGTCAGGACTGCCAGCGCAACTGCCGCGACCAAACCGGCGTTGGTTTCTGGGATTGCCACAATGAGAACTCCAACGACGGTTAGTCCCATTGCCAGGCGGTCCAAAGCGGTGGCCAGTGCCGCGGGGCGTGCAGCTTTGGAGCGTGCGGTGTTCAAGTTTGCCGACGCTATGTTTACGTTCGTCTGTGCTTGATCCAGGCTTCCACTGACAACTAGCTCGTCAGCTGATTCCAGAATTGTCATAGCCGAGACAGAGAGGTCGACTTTTGAGCTTTGTTCTAGGGCTTCTGCCTCTCGGGCCGATTTGGCAGTGAGCATCGGTGCCACGATTCCGGACACCATCAGTCCGACCGCAATGATGATCGCTGAGGGAAGTGAGAGGAAGGCGAATCCGACTACGGTTCCGACCCCCACGATTGCGGTTACCAGGAACGGGAGCATCGACTTGACCACATAGTCGCCGACGGCGTCGATATCGCCGCCGATTCGACTGAGCAGATCTCCACGCTGTAGTTTCGCGACCTGGTCTATCGGGCCCTCGGCCAGGGCGTCGTATACGCCCAGTCGCAGGGAATCCATTCCGTCTAGTGCAACCTGGTGACTGGCAAGACGCTGCAAGTAACGCAGTAGGGCGCGAAGCACGCCAAACATGCGAACCGATGTTGCTGCGACGGTCAGATAGAGCACGGGAGGCATCTGTGATGCGCGGGCTATGAGCCACGCCGAGACTGCCGCCAGGCCAATAGCGGAGCCTAGTCCCGCGACGCCATAGAACACCGCAAGAGCAAAGTCTATTTTCCTGATCCGGAGCATTCGGATGGCACGATCGAGGGCGGTGCGTTCAGGTGCGGTCAGTATCCATTTCACTGGCGTCCCTCCCTCTGCTCTTCGAAGAGCCTCAGCCCTTGCTTATCGTCCTCGGGGAGTGAGGCAGCGTCTAGGAAGCCGGGAAGCTCGCCACTCAAATCCTCAAGCTCGTAGTCATCGAGAAGTTGTGGATACAGCTTCATCTCGGCTTCCGTCGCGGGACGCGACTCAACATTCAAGACTGTGTCGCTTGCGCGAAGGATCGCCTGCCGGTGTGCGATGACAATTATCGTAGTACCGCGACCGCGTAGCTCCTTTAGCACCCGGGCGATCTGCTCTTCATTCATTGCATCTAGGTGCGCGGTTGGCTCATCAAGAACCAGAAGTGTCGGGACTTCGACCAGCGTTCGGGTGAGCGCGAGTCGCTGTCTTTGACCGACGGAGAGTCCGATGCCGCCAAGTCCAATCTCCGTGTTCCACCCGTGGGGAAGGGAATCAATGACGACGCCAAAACCAGTGGCGCGGGCGGCGCGTTCGAGCGCGGGAGTGACCTCGGGAGCCGTTGATTCGGGAAGGACGTTACCGATCACCGTACCGGGGGAGATAGTAGGGTGCTGCGGTATCCAAGAAATGCCGCGATACCAAGAATCGAGAGCAAACTCGTCGACAGATACCAGTTCCCCGGCTGAGCTTTCAGCGCGGACCATCCCGCGGGTTGCTGGCTCAAGGCCTAGTAACACTTGAACGGTCGTTGACTTTCCGCCGCCGGAGGCTCCGGCAAGCGCCGTAATGCGGCCCGGTTTGATGGTTCCGTTCAAGTCGTGAGGAGCCCAAGAACCCCGGCTAGCGACGGAGAGCCCTTCGATTCGAATTGGGCTGGTTCCGGCCCTGGCTGCTTCCACGGTGCCCGACTCACGCTCGGGGGTTTCGAGAATGGTAAAACACTGTTCAGCTGCAGCAACACCGTTAGTTGATGCATGAAACTGGGCTCCAACCTGGCGAAGTGGTTCGAAGACCTCCGGTGCGAGCATGATGATAACTAGGCCGACGAAGAGGCTCAGTTCGCCGGAGACCATCCTCATGCCGACCTGGACGGCCACCAGGGCCACCGACAGAGTTGCCAAGAACTCGAGAACCCCACCGGACAAGAACGCAACGCGGAGTGTTTGCATGGTCGTTCTGGTGTTTTGTTTGCTGAGGCGAACCAGGTGTTCCCGGGGTCCCTTTTCGCGCCCTAGGGCCCTGAGGGTCGGTAGACCGGTCAGAAGGTCGAGGAGCTGAGCTCCGAGGCGTTCCATGGCAAGGAGCTTCTTAGAAGAGAAGCCGACGGTCATTTTGCCAATAAGGACCATGAAGATCGGGATCAACGGGATAGTAAGCAGGGCAATCAGAGCCGACCAAAAGTCGAGGAACAGTATTGTCACTAGTGCCAAGGGAGTAGCCGTCATCACCAGGAGCAATTGCGGCAGAAACTTCACGAAGTAGGGATCAAGATCGTCAAGGCCACGGGTCACCAGAGTGGCGTTCTCAGTAGCGTTGCGCGCTCGCCACCGGGGACCCAACCTCGCACTCTTAGCGAGCACCTGGGCGCGCAACTCTGCGATGGTCTGGTCTGCTGCTCGGTGCGCCCTGGCCTCCCGCAGATAGACCAGCAACGCACGAACTCCCACGACTGCCGCGAGGCCAAGGATTGTGGGTAGAACACCTGAGAGCGGCTCCCCGCCTGTTACAACTGGGGAGAGCGAGGCGGAAATCAGGAATGCCTGGGCAATCACCAAGGCGGCAGTTAGCAGTCCGAGTACCGCGATTTCCACGATGTACCTTCGGGCCGATCTCGCATACTTGAGCAGGCGCGGATCGAGTGGCTTCATACGGACTATTGTCCCATAGAGGGAGCGGTGGGAGATTGCAGTGGAGCTCGTCGCTGGCAAACACTCTCGGTCATGACAAAAGGGTGGCCCACCAATGTTGGCGGGCCACCCCAGTCTGCTTCGTCGGAGTCTGTTGACTCAGATCAGTTACATAGGCTTCTTTCCGGTGAGGAAGTTTGCCTTCGGGCGAATCCAGTCCGGAAGAATGCCCGGATTTGCATCAATGGACTGAACCGACACGCGACCACGGAACACCCAGTAGGACCAGAACGTGTAGGCCAGAACGAGCGGTACCAGTATCACTGCCACGACGGTCATGACGATCAGAGTGGGCTGAGTCGAGGAAGCCCAGCTTATTGGCAGGGAGTAGGCGGGGTCGATGGAGGAAACCATGACGTTTGGAAACATAGTGGTGAACACCCACGCAACTGCGCCCGCGATGCCAATCGAGGAGAAGATGAATGCCATGCCTTCTTTTTGGATCTTGGACTGCGCGTAGAACGCTGCCAAGACCAGCGCGACAGCCGCGATCACCAGTGGGATCCAGCCCCAGGTATTCGGTGAGTAGACCAGCTGGCCCCAGAGAACCCAGATCGCCGCAAGCACGACAGCGACGAGCGAGGCAATCGATCCCACCTTCACCGCGCGTTCGCGAACTTCTCCCTCGGTCTTCAGCGCTAAGAACTGAGCGCCGTGAGCCAGGCAGACGACCATTATCGTGACCCCTCCGAGCAGAGTGAATGGGGTGAATAGCGAGAAGAAGCCACCGGTTAGGTTGAAGGCGATGTTCCCGTCGGCCATGGCGGCTGGAACATCGGCCGGAGCAATGGTCGTCATGACTAGCGAACCGTCGACAACCGTGGGTTCCTGGGCCTCGATCTTCATTCCCTGAACAAAGTTGGAGAACGCTACGCCGAGGATCAGAGGCACGCCATATGCTGCGATGGTGTGGACCCAGTCCCAGGCATCGCGCCATCTCTGGCTCTTCAGCTTCGAGCGCCACTCGATGGCGACGACTCTGACGATCAGAAGAACCAGCATCAGGAAGAGGGCCAGGTACATACCAGAGAACATCGTGGCGTACCAAAGTGGGAATGCCGCGAACATGGCGCCACCTGCGGTTAGCAACCAGACCTCGTTGCCGTCCCAGTGAGGACCGATGGTGCGAACGGCAACCGAGCGTTCGTCCGGCGTCTTTCCAACGACACGGATCAACATGCCAACGCCGAAGTCGAAGCCTTCAAGGACCAGATAGACGGTCCACAGCAGTGCAATAAGGATGAACCAAATAACGCTTAGAGCCATCATTTTGCGTCCCCTGTCAGTATCCGAAGCTCAGCGCCTGGACGCTGTCTTCATTCGGGTCGGATTCTTCTGGGCCCGGGTGGCCGCCATCGATTCCCTCTAGAACGTACCTTCGCATCAGCCAAACCCAAATGACTCCGAGCACCGCGTAGAGGATGGTGAACAGGATCAGGGTTGCCAGCATTTGCGCTGCGGGAACCGCCGTTGAGATCCCCATCTCCGTCAGTTGGAAAACGGACGCGCCCGGCTCGCCGTTCTGCAGGGCCAGCAGGTTCGGGGACACCACCCACGGCTGGCGTCCCATCTCCGTGAAGATCCATCCAAATGAGGCACCGGCAAATACCATCGGGATCGAAAGGATCGCGAACTTCCCGAGCCACTGATTGGTCGGGACACGTCCTCCGCGAAGCGCCCACATACCCCAGAGAGCAAGTAGTGCCGCGAAAGCAGCCATACCGATCATTAGTCGGAAGGACCAGAACACCGGCATTGATGGGGGACGGAGGTCGTACTGTGCCGCGTCTCCGTATTTCGCCACGAAGTTCGGGTCAGCATTGAGGAGTTCAACCAACTGCTGTTGAGCGCCCTGGACACCCATTTCCTCGGAGGTGAAAGAGTTCGAAGCCATGAAAGAGGCCACACCCGGGACGGTGATGATGCGCATTGGTCCGCCATCACCGTCAAGGGGGCATTCCCCAAACGCGGCGACGGTAAACGCTGCGCTCTCAGTATCGACACAGATAGCCTCCGCAGTTGCCATCTTCATTGGTTGTAACTCAACCATCTCCTGACCCTGGAAGTGGCCGGTACCGGCGGTAAGCACGCCGCCGACAACCACGATGCCTAGTCCGAAGACGGCAATTGGGCGCCAGACCTCGCGCGCCTCTTTGGTTCCGGCTTCGCCACCTTCACGGGCTGAGCGCGCCATCCACCAGATAGAGATCCCAGCGATGAATGTACCGGTGATCAGCCAAGCTGAAGAAATGACGTGGGTAAAGGTCCAGAAGAGGACCGGATTTGTCAGAAGGGCTCCAAAGCCACCAATACCGTCAAGCTCGGCTCGACCCGTCGCCGGGTTAAAGACCGCGCCGACGGGGTGTTGCATCCACGAGTTAGCAGTAAGGATCCAAACTGCGGAGAGCATCGTGCCGATGGCGACCAACCAAATAGTTGCCAGATGAAGTTTCTTGGAGATTCGACCCCAACCAAAGATCCAGAGACCGAGGAAGGTTGACTCAAGGAAGAATGCCAGCAAGGCTTCAATTGCCAGCGGCGCACCGAAGATATCGCCGACATAGCGAGAGTATTCTGACCAGTTCATTCCGAACTGGAACTCTTGCACAATGCCGGTTGCGACACCCAGCGCGAAGTTAATAAGCAGTAGTTTCCCGAAGAACCTGGTTGCCTTTAGCCATGTCTCGTTTCCCGTCTTTTGCCAGATCGTCTGCATGATTGCGACGGCTAGGGACAGGCCAATGGTTAGAGGGACCAGGATGAAGTGGTAGACGGTGGTGACACCGAACTGCCACCGGCCCAGCACTACGGGATCCAGCGCCGTAGACAAGATGTCCATGCGATGACCCTTTCAAAAACTGTGTTAGTCGGACTATTAGGTGGGATAGGTCTTCGTTCCCACTCTCAAGCAAGAATCTACCGTATTCTGCAGGTCCTTAAATGATTCTTGGATGTTAAGTCTGGATGTTAAGTCCCAATTGGAACGCACCGGGCATTCGCTATGGGCGACCGTGCTTGTCCGTGGCGCGGTCCTCACGGACACCGCCGCCGGGTGCGCTAGAATCCTCGTAGGGCACCGAGCCGCACCGCTCGGAGCACATCCTGTTCCCGATTCTTGGGACAGATCGGGTGAACACCTAGATCCGTGGTGAATCGAGTGAGACAGGAAGACGTGCAAAGCCCGCAGAATTTCCGCCTCAAAGTGCGTTGCACAGGGGTGATACGTGAGAACTTGAGAAGGTTCACCTTCCCGGTGTGGGGAGGGCGAGCCCCATTGGAGAATCTTGAATATGGATAACAAGGCGCCAGAAGAGGCCAAGTCGGTACCGGCGGCAGCGCTATTATTCCAAGCCCCTGAGTTCACCGCGCCGGTGTTTCAGGCACCTCCTCCTGCGAAGAAGGAAGAGGGAGGACCGGCGAGGACGGGAGAGCGTAACCGGAATAACGGTCAGGAAGCGCAACGTCAGGATGGCGCGTCGAATCCCGCGAACGGAGCCGATTTAGGTAACAAGGACTCTGCGAATAAAGATTCCGGCCCGCGCGGCGGCAAGAGTCAACCGAAGTCGAAGCGGTCTAAGAAGGAGCCGTCGAAGGGCGAGAAAGGCAACCAGGACCCGGCTTCCGATAAAGGACAACAGAAGTCCAAGGGCGGCAAGAAGAAGCAAGATAGGGACGCTGCAACGGATGACTCTGCCACAGCTGAGGCCCTGGACGCTGATTCAGTAGCGGTCGGTTCCGCGGAGGCCTCTGATGCGGCGGAGGACTCCGGCGGAACGACGCGCAGACGCAGGCGGCGCTCTCGGAGCTCAGACAGCGATTCCCAAAGCGAGAGTGCTGATCCCGATCAAGTGAGGGGAGTGAAGGGATCTACTCGTCTCGAAGCGAAGAGGATGCGCCGACGCGAGGGCAGGCGGGAGAGCCGCCGTCGGCAGTCAATCACGGAGTCCGAATTCCTTGCGCGTCGCGAGGCTGTTGACCGCGAGATGGTGGTCCGTCACCGCGATGGCGCCGATCAAATAGCCGTGCTTGAGGACGGTATCTTGGTCGAGCATTTTGTTGCGCGCAGGACCGCACAGTCGATAGTGGGAAACAGCTACCTTGGTCGTGTCCAGAATGTTCTTCCCTCAATGGAGGCGGCGTTCGTTGATATCGGTCGAGGTCGCAATGCGGTTCTATACGCCGGTGAGGTGAACTGGGATGCGCTTGGCATGGAGGGCAAGCCCAGGCGGATCGAGACGGCGCTCTCCCCGGGGGACACCGTCATGGTTCAGGTGACGAAGGACCCCATTGGTCATAAGGGAGCAAGGCTCACAAGCCAGATAACACTCGCTGGACGCTACCTGGTGTTTGTGCCGGGCTCGTCAATGCTTGGAATCTCGCGCAAGCTTCCTGACGTTGAGAGGAACCGACTCAAGAAGGTACTGAAGGAGATCGTTCCTGAGGGAGCGGGCGTTATCGTGCGCACAGCGGCTGAGGGAGCGAGTGAGGAACAACTCCGCGACGATGTCGAACGTCTTACCAAGCAATGGGCTGCTATAGAGAAGAAAGCCGAGAACACGAAGAAAGCTCCGGTTCTGCTCCGTGGGGAACCAGAGCTGGTGGTCCGAGTTGTTCGTGACCTCTTCAACGAAGATTTCAGCAAGTTGATTGTTCAGGGAGACGAGACCTGGAGCAAAGTCTATGAATACGTCGGCGAACTTTCGCCGGAGTTGACTGATCGTCTTGAGCACTGGACCGGCAAAGACGACGTGTTTGAAGCCAAGAAAGTCGGTCAACAACTTGCGAAGGCAATGGATCGCAAGGTCTGGCTTCCTTCCGGAGGCACTCTGATTATCGAGCGAACAGAAGCTCTGACGGTTGTGGACGTGAACACGGGCAAGTTCGTTGGTTCCGGCGGCACGCTTGAAGAGACCGTAACGCGCAACAACCTTGAAGCCGCTGAAGAGATCGTTCGACAACTGCGCCTGAGGGACATTGGCGGCATCGTCATCATCGACTTTGTAGACATGGTGCTCGAATCCAACCGGGAACTGGTCCTCAGACGGCTTGTCGAGTGTCTTGGGCGGGACAGAACCCGTCACCAGGTCACTGAGATCACCTCCCTTGGTTTGGTCCAAATGACACGGAAGAGGGTGGGCGAAGGCCTGGTTGAAGCTTTCTCAACAACCTGTGACGTGTGTGAGGGCAGGGGGTTCATCGTCCACGATCACCCAGTAGAGCTGGGTGGGTCGCAGGGCGGATCGAGCAAAGCGCCGCGCAGGCAGGAAAGCGGCGACGTTCGAGACGAGCGAAAGACACGCGCACGGGTGGCAAACGCGGACACGAGTCCCGCTGTCACCGAAAGCCATGTGGGTGAGGAAAAGGTGCGGTCTGCCCTCAGTGCGATCGCCGCAGCCCCCAGACCGGGTGGCGAGATGGACGCCGACGGCCCATCCGCCGAAAAGGGGGAGGAAGAGCCTGAAAAGAGGGGGCGGGGCCTTGATGTCTCAAGGCCTGTTCCTGAGATCACCCTTCCCGAAGCCTCCGAGGAACCGCGAAGTCGAAGGACAAAGGGCACGGCACGCCGGGTCGTGACGCGAGCAGCGGGAAGCCCGCCGGTTCGAAGCCCGCTGGCCTCCACAGACGAAGCAGAGTCTGCTTCCGCTGAACAAAAGCATGAGTCGGCACGCGAAGCAGTCAGGGCACTTTTCGAGGATTAGCACTGCAAGATTCCGAGGATTGAACAGGTCGGCCGTAACCTACGCCACACAGTGCCTAATCGCACAGGCCACAGGTGGCAGGAACGGGCCTGTCTCCTTGATTGAACAGGGCAAATTCCGTTAGATTTACTAGTCGGCGCAACCCGCGCCCAGGACCCACGATCCCGGTTGGTAGCAGTTACCGGAGTTAGGGTTCCCAAAGATTTGAGACATGAGAAGCGAGCAGTAACGTGGTCTACGCAATCGTGAAGTCCGGTGGCCGTCAGGAAAAGGTGGCTGTTGGCGATAAGGTCGTCATGGACAGGTTGCCAAACGAAATTGGTGAGACCGTCGAACTGAAGGCAGTTCTGGTTGGCGACGGCGACAAGGTCACGACCGATGCAAAGAAGCTTGCTTCTACAAAGGTCTTGGCCGAGGTTATTGATGATGAGGCCAAAGGCCCGAAGATCAGTATCGTCAAGTACAAGAACAAGAGCGGCTACCGCAAGCGTCAGGGACACCGCCAGAAGCTCTCGGTCGTGAAGATCACCGAGATCGCCTGATTCGGTTACAACGCTTAAGGAGACATTGAGATGGCACACAAGAAGGGCCAAGGCACTTCCCGCAACGGTCGCGACTCTAATGCACAGCGACTCGGAGTGAAGCGTTTCGGTGGCCAGAAGGTAAATGCAGGCGAGATCCTGGTCCGTCAGCGCGGCACCAAGTACCACCCCGGCGTAAACGTTGGCCGCGGTAAGGACGACACCCTGTTTGCTCTGAAGAGCGGTGAGGTGGAGTTCGGTAACATCCGCGGGCGTCGCGCGATAAGCGTGGTAGCGGACTAACAGCTTTATGGATATCTTCCGACCAGATCGGGAGGATCTGTTGGGGCACTCGCGTTTGCGGGTGCCCCGCTTTTATTATCAAGGCAGTCAACATAAGGAGATGCTCAGTTGGCAAGTTTTGTTGACCGCGTGAAGATCGACATTAAAGCGGGCGATGGTGGGCACGGTTGTGTTTCTGTGCACCGAGAGAAGTTTAAGCCACTCGGTGGCCCCGACGGCGGCGACGGCGGTAACGGTGGATCCGTCATCTTTCGCGCCGAGCCGCAAGAGACAACGTTGCTTACCTATCACCGCCGCCCTCGTTACTCCGCAGAGAAGGGCACGCAGGGCGCGGGGGACTGGCGCCCCGGTAGGAAGGGGCAGGACCTGGTTCTGCCGGTCCCGGCTGGCACCGTGGTGAAGACTTCATCTGGTGAGTTACTAGCCGACCTCATGACACCCGGTTCCGAGATCGTCGTGGCTCGCGGTGGTAAAGGGGGCCTGGGGAATTCCTCCCTGGCGAGTAAGACGCGCGTCGCGCCTGGATTTGCGCTACTTGGCGAACCGGGCGAGGAAGAGGAAATCGTCCTCGAACTCAAATCGATCGCTGACGTCGCACTCGTCGGGTTTCCCTCGTCCGGGAAATCTTCTCTGATCGCAGCCATGTCGAAGGCCCGTCCGAAGATTGCGGACTACCCGTTCACCACTCTCGTCCCGAATCTGGGGGTTGTAGAGGCCGGTGCGGTTCGATACACGATCGCCGACGTTCCGGGTCTGATTCCAGGCGCGTCAGAGGGCAAGGGACTGGGCCTCGATTTCCTTCGCCATATTGAACGCTGTGCGGTCATTGCACACGTGATTGACTGCGCGAACTTCGAGGTTGATCGTGACCCGCTCAGGGATCTCGACGCGATTGAGAGGGAACTAGGAGAGTATCAGGGAGACCTCGGCGAGCTTGAGGGATACGTTCCCCTTTCGGAGCGCCAGCGAATCATCGTGCTAAACAAGATCGACATTCCGGACGGTCGTGAGATGGCCGACATGGTTCGCGCTGACCTTGAGGGCCGCGGACTGGAGGTATTTGAGGTCTCCGCCGTATCGCATGAAGGACTAAGGGAGCTTTCGTTCGCGCTTGCGAAGGTGGTCGAGGAACAGCGTTTGGCAACCCTACTGGAGGCGCCCGCACGCGAGATAATCAAACCTAGACCCGTTGGTGCGGCGCGCGGTGACATCTCGGTTACGAAGATCCAGCACTCTGGTGACGTCATGTTCCAGGTTTGCGGTAGGAAACCGGAACTATGGGTCAAGCAGACGGACTTCAACAACGATGAGGCGGTCGGATATCTTGCTGATCGACTAAACGCTGCCGGTGTTGAGGACCAGCTGGTGGGTGCTGGAGCGCTCCCGGGCGATGCGGTGGTCATCGGAACACTTGAGGACGGCGTGGTTTTCGATTGGGAGCCGAGTATCGGAACTGGCGCTGAGCATCTTGGAAGTCGAGGGCAGGATCTGCGTCTTGAACAGTCCCAGCGTTCCAGCCGTAAAGAACGCCGCGAAGCGTACCTGAATCAAATGGATGCGAAAGAGGCCGCTAGGGTCGAGCTCCGCGAGGAAGGCGCTGCCGGGCTTTGGACAGATCCGACGTGGGGAGAAGACGAGGACGACCAGTGAGCAACGTCAAAGTGCCGCCTCGTCGTATCGGCATCATGGGCGGAACGTTCGACCCGGTCCACCATGGTCACCTTGTTGCCGCCTCGGAAGCGATGTATGACTTCGGTTTGGACGAGGTCATCTTCGTTCCAACCGCGACCCAACCATTCAAGGTGGGGCGACAAACGGCCCCCGCGGAGGACCGCTATCTGATGACGGTCATCGCAACTGCATCGAACAATCGATTTAACGTTTCTCGGGTCGACATTGATCGAGGCGGCGTGACCTACACGTTCGAAACTCTTCGTGATCTGCGGAAGCAGTACCCCGATGCTGAATGGTTCTTCATCACGGGAGCTGATGCGCTCAAGGACATCTTCTCCTGGAAAAACGCGGATGAGGTGCTGAGCGCAGCTCACTTTGTAGGTGTTTCTCGCCCTGGCCACAAGCTTGAGATCGACGGTCACATACCCGAGGGGTCAGTTTCGCTGGTTGAGGTTCCCGCCATGGCCATCTCATCTACCGACGTTCGCGAACGGGTCAATAAGGGGGCTCCGATCTGGTATCTAGTTCCCGACGGCGTCGTCCAATACATAAGTAAGCATCGGCTGTACCGTAGTAGCACGTCCAATGAAAAAGGAGACCAATGACCTGTTCGCCCGAATCACTTCAGATTCTGGAAGTCGCAACTGAAGCCGCTCTCGACGCACTAGCAGAAGACCCGGTGGCAATCGACGTAACCGAACACCTCCCGTTTGCGGACGCATTTCTGATCCTCACCGCGGATAACCCGAGGCACCTGCGTGCGCTTCAAAACGCAGTGTCAGACAAACTGCGCGAGGAAATGGGGATTCACCCGGCCATTGAGGGCAGTGAGGAATCCGAATGGGTTCTCATTGACGGGGGAGATGTCCTAATACACGTCATGCTTCCTGAGGCCCGCGACTTTTATGCGCTTGAGAAGCTATGGGGACACAGCCCGAGACTTCAGTTGGCCAAGCATACCGCGTAAGCAGCACAAAGAACCTGGTCTAGTGCCAGGAGGCACTTAGAACGCTGGATTAGCGGATATTCTCCGGAAGTTTCGCTAGGAACTCTTTGGTTTCGCGCCGTAGTGGATGATCGAAAATCTGCTCTGGCGAACCGATTTCAATCAGTTCACCCTCGTGCAAGAACGCGACCCGGTCTGCGACCTGCCGGGCAAACCCCATTTCGTGGGTTGCCATGACGATTGCCTGACCGGATCCCTTCAGTTCGCGCACCAGGTCTAGTACCTCTCCCACAAGCATTGGGTCCAACGCTGAGGTCACCTCGTCCAGCAACAGTAGTTCCGGATCGGTAGCGATTGCGCGCGCAATCGCCACGCGCTGCTGCTGACCTCCCGAAAGACGATCCGGATAGGTATCTGCCTTCTCAGCTAGTCCAATTCGTTCGAGGAGTTCGATTCCCCGCCTGTCTGCCTCATCCTTAGAAACACCCTTGACCTTCCTCAGAGCCAGGGTGACGTTGTCGAGGACCGTCATATGAGGGAACAGGTTGTAGTTCTGAAAGACCACTCCGATTCGACCGCGAATCTTGTCGACATCAACCGACGGGTCTGTGATGTCTTCACCCGCCAGGAAGATTTGCCCATCATCGACGCGTTCTAGCAGGTTCACAGTCTTCAGTAGAGTCGATTTACCGGACCCCGAAGCACCGATTAGTACTACGGCTTCGTGCGGATCAACATTCAGGCTCACTCCTTTGAGGATCTGATTGTCCCCGAACCACTTATGGAGGTTCTCCACTCTCAAGACTGTGCTCACACCATGCCCCCGATCTGCTCACGTTTCTGCGTTCGCGCCGTGTACCAGTCGGTTAGGCGAATAAACGGCCATGAGAAGAGGATGAAAAGGATGCCCGCAACAACGTACGGAGTGTAGTTGTATGTGGTTGCCGTGGCTATCTGCGCGGCGCGGATCGCATCGACTGCACCTAGCACGGAGATCAGCCCCACGTCCTTTTGCATTGAGACAAAGTCGTTCATTAGAGCTGGGGTTACTTTACGGATCGCTTGGGGAAGGACCACCATTCGCAAAGTCTGATTGTAGGTGAGGCCCAGAGAGCGCGCTGCCATGCGCTGTGAGGGGTGGATTGCCTCAATGCCGGCCCTGAGTACCTCTGCTACGTAAGCGGAGTAGCAGAGGATCAGGGCGATTGCTCCCCAGAAGCCCTCGGGCATTCGGGGAAGTATCTGTAGTCCGGGGATGCCAAAACCGACTAGATAGAGGACCAGAAGCACGGGGAGGCCACGGAAAATGTCCGTGTATGCGGCAGCGAATAGTCGCAGTGGCGTGAAGACTGAACCCTTCAAAGTTCGCGCAACAGCCAGCAACGATCCGAAGACTGCCACTCCGATTACCGCGAAAAACAGAACGCGAATATTGAGCCACAGGCCCTTCAGAATGCTCGGGAAGAACTCTGCCCCGATCTCAAAGTTGAAGAACTTGTCCTTCACCTGGGTCCAACCCGGAGAACTCACCACAAGGAAACCTAGAATTGCAGTGAAGATCAACGTTGAGACCACCGAAATCAGGATCGACTTAGCATCCTGCTTCTTCCGGAATAACTGGCGGTCCAACTCCACCTGACTGGGAGTCGGACGCAGACTGGTCTCTGCACTCACTATCTATCTCTCACCGATCTGCCTTTGATATTTCGTTGATCTACGTAGGGTACGGCGCTACCGACCTTAAGCGTAGATGAAATCCCCTTGGAGACGGTGAGAGGCGGCTGGCAACGGACCACGTCCGTGCCCTCCGCCTCTCAGCAATAGTGGGTCTGCCCCCTACTTCAGAACGGTGACACCCGCGCCCTGCGCGATCCACTGTTCCGCGAGAGCAGCAAGCGTTCCGTCCTCGCGAAGTGCGTCAACAGCAGCGGTTACCGGTACAGTCAGCTCTGAATCCTTCGCTAGCAAGAACGCGAATTCGTCGCCGTCGCCCTCAATCGGCTCGAACTGACCGACGACAACGCCATTGTCCAGCACCGCGGCCTGCAGGTAGAGGATGGTGGGAAGATCGGTAACGACGGCATCGATCTGTCTGGCCTGCAGTGCTGCAACGGCATCATCATTCGAATTGAAAACGGCGATTTCCTGGTTCGGAGCGACTTTCTCTTCAATCACCGCAGCAGCATTCGAGCCGGACGCAACACCAAACTTAACGTCCTTGAGGTCGGCAAGTGACTTCGCGTCTGCGCCAACGTTGCCCTCAATACTGACGATAGCTTGGGTGGTTACGTAGTATGGGCTCGAGAAGTCAACAGCCTTCAGGCGGTCCGCAGAAATTGAGAACTGCTGAATGTTCAGATCGAAGTCCTTGGGTCCGGGACTAATTGCGGTTTCAAACGGGGTGCGGATCCACATGACATTTTCCTTTGCAAACCCTAGCCTCTCCGCAACTGCGTACGTTACGGCGGCTTCGAGGCCTTCCCCGGAAGCGGGATCGTCGTTCTCGACCCAGGGGGAGAACGCGGGTTCTCCGGTTGCCACGGTCAGCTTTCCAGGAGTGACGGTAGGAAGAGCATCGGCTTCAGCTGTGTTGGCTGACTCCACCGCCGGTGTGCTCTGAGCATTATCAGACTCTTCAGACGATGAATTATCGGTGCCACCGCAAGCAGCCAGCGACAGTGTCATCGCGGCAACCGCTGCGCCGATCCCCAGACGCTTGGCAATAGGTTTAGTTGAGCGGGTCAGAAAAAGGGCCATGGGTCTCCTCAGATCTTCGTTATTCGCGCTTTCCACGAGGCATAGAAGCCGGTATCAGTCCAAGTGAAGAATCAGAAATAACGAGTTCTAGCGGTGCAGTGCGAACGACATAGAGTTTACAAAGTCGCCTTAGAACTTTCTGCTTGTATCCGGCCATCGGATGCCCGGGGTGCCACTGACGTGGAAAGATCCGCCCCGGGCGTTAGACGTGTTCTAGGCTTTGCAGAGAACCAGACCCCTAGGGAGAGTTATGGACCGGAACAAAGACGTCGTTGGCATTGTTGTTTTCCAATCCGACTTCGGGACCCGTGACGGTGCGGTTGCCGCGATGAAGGGTGTCGCGTCCGGAGTTGATTTGGATCTGAAGCTCTACGACCTAACTCACCAGATCCCGCCCTACACGATCTGGGACGGTGCGTATCGCCTCTACCAGACCATTGAGTATTGGCCCCAGGGCACGGTCTTTGTTTCCGTGGTTGACCCGGGGGTGGGTTCCTCGCGCAAGTCCGTGGTTGCCAGGACTGGCAGTGGGCATTATGTCGTCACTCCCGACAACGGCACGCTCACCCTCATTGCTGACCGATATGGGGTAACCGAGATGCGTGAGATTGACGAGGCCGTGAATCGGCGCCAGGGCGGTCACAACCCCTACACTTTCCATGGTCGCGACGTTTACGCGTACACCGGGGCCCGCCTCGCCTCCGGGAGGATCTCGTTCGAGGAGGTGGGTGAAGTTACCAATGAAGCTCCCGTCTCGCTGGACTTCCAACGAGCTTCAGTTAAGGACGGGAAGCTGATCGGTACCGTTCCCGCACTTGACATCATGTTCGGGAACGTCTGGAGTGATATTGATCAGGAACTTGCATCAGCGATCGGACTGCAACTCGGTGAGATGTATCGGGTTGAGATCCACCATGGCGGTGAACGCGTCTACTCGGAGACTCTTCCCTATGTGAATGTGTTTGCCGATGTCGCGGCGGGGGAGTCGCTGATCTACTTCAACTCCCTCAACATGCTCTCTGTTGCGACGAATCTTGGTGGCTTCGCCAGAGAAAACGACATAGCGTACGGAAACGATTGGACAATCTCCATAGCACCGGGCTAGATCCCCAGGATTGCCCTTGCTATTCCCAGGTAGATGATTAGGCCCGTTGCATCCGTGAACGTTGTGATGAACGGGTTTGAAAAGACTGCCGGGTCAGCATGAACCGCTCTTGCAACCAGCGGCATTATGCCGCCGACGGTTGCGGCCCAGGTGCAGATTGCAAGTAGCGTCAGGCCGATGATCATCCCAATCTGCAACCCAAAGATTAGTGACGTGACAGCGAAACCTATTGCGCCAAGCGCTCCACCGAGCAGCATTCCAACGCCGAGTTCCTTGGTCAGAACTTTCAGTATGTCTCTAGGTTCGACATCACCGAGCGCCAGCGCCCTGGTAACCGTCGTTGCTGCCTGATTACCGGTGTTCCCACCGATTCCGATCAGCAGGGGAACGAACAGCGCGAGGGCAGTGACCTGGGCAAGGGTTGCCTCCGCCGTCGAAAGGACTTGAACGGTGAATACGGCTCCAACGGCCAGAACCAGCAACCAAACGACGCGCGACTTGACGATAGCCCAGGTCGGGGTCGACAGATACGGTCTGCGGAGGGGCTCCACGCCGCCTTGACGCGCCGTGTCTTCGCTTTCCTCGTGCTCGATGATCCGCATCGCGTCATCGACGGTGAGGATACCGACCAAGCGGTCCTCGCTGTCGGTTATAGGCATTGCGAGCAGACCCTGCTCGGCTAGACGGCGTGCCGCCTCTTCCGCATCTTCGGTCGCTTCCGCGACGTGCGTGGGGGAGAGGACATCGGCGATCAGAGTGCCTGGGTCCGCCCGAAGCAGGTCACGCAGGCTAACAACCCCGACCACGTGGCGGGAATCATCAAGGACCGGAAGCGTGTAGATGGTTTCGGCGTCATCCAGACGTGCCTTGACCCGTTCCATTGCCTGGCCGACCGTGGCACCTTCGCGGCATGCCACGTACTCAGGGCTCATGCGGCGTCCGATGGAGTCTTTCGGGTATCCAAGGACAGCGGCGGTGAGCCTGCGGTCCTCCAACGAAAGTCCGTGAAGGAGCCTTGGGGCAACGCTTGCGGGAAGCTCATCGAGTAACCAGACGCGGTCGTCAGGATCGAGTTCTTCAAAGATGGCTGCGACTTCAACATCCCTGAGTGAGTTGACCAGTTCACCTTGAATGGATGGGTCGAAGTCCTCGAAGACTTCGAGCGCTGTCTGTTTAGGGAGCAGTCGATACGCGATGGCACGATCCTTGGCGCCGAGGCGTTCCAGGGCGTCAACCAGTTCCTCAGTCTGCTGGGGTTTCAACTCGACCGCCACTCCGGCAAGATCGTTGTGAGCCAGCGTTTCCTGGATTCGTTCGATTAGGCGCGTAACCTCGGGTGACTGCTCGGGGGTCATGTAGCGCTCCCATCTGGCGTGGGATTAGGGCCACGCATAGCCTATGCCCCAGAGACCCGAATAACCACGTCCACCAGGCCCATTAGGAAGTGATTTGTCTAATCAGACTCGGAGAACTCCCGGAAGGCATCAAGAGCTCGGACCTGATTAAGAACCTGCAGGTAGCGAAGGGGATTGATGTTTTTGGCTACCACGTACTCCGTGAGTTCATTTCGCACGACGTGCAGCAGATCATCTGCATTCCAAGGCTTTGCGATGAAGTGGTCGATGTGAGCATCATTGACGGCGCGAATGGTGTCTTGAAGATCCGACTGACCGGTGATCAGAACCTTACGGGTCTCGGCGGTTGCCTCCCTTTTTGCCAGTTCAATCATGAAGTCGATTCCTGTGGTCCCCGGAAGGCGATGATCACAGAGGATCAGGGCAAACGCATCGTCATCGTCCTGAATCTCTTCGATCACGGACTCGGCGTCGAGGACATCTTCCGCTGGCTCAATCCGAACTGTAGGGGCGAAGGTCATCAGGTCGCGTTCCAGGGCTGCCCGCACCTCAGCATCGTCCTCAAGAATCACGATTGACAGTTTCATTGCTGCTCCTTAGGTGCCTTCGTCGGAATATCGACGGTTACTGTTGTTCCTGATTCCCCAGTGTCGATCCGCATGGTTCCATAATGCCTGCCAATTATGGTTCGTGAGACACTTAGTCCGATTCCCATGCCAAAGCGCACCTGACCGGACTTTGTCGTGAACCGCGGTTCGAAGATTCGGGGCAGAATGTCGCGAGGAACTCCCGGACCATCGTCGGCGATCTGGACTCGAACCCAACCTGGACGCGGGCTAAGAGTTCGGATGGTTATCAAGCCGAGATCCTCCTCAGTTTCCTCGCTATTCTCCGTTGTCTGAAGCACACTCTCTAGTTCGATCTCTGATCCTTTGGCGGCCTTGCGTGCCAACTTTGGGTCGCGGATACCGCCGAGGGTGAGGCGCATCGCAGTGGCTCCATCTCCCGTGGCGCTAGTGAATTCTTTGCGCAACTCTCGCTCTTGGCGGGAAGACAAAGCAATCGATTCTAGGCCGTCAGTCAACGCTGAGATTGCAAGCGCTGCCCATTTCCTATCCGGGGCAGTTTCGAGAAGAGCAATCACATCGTCTGCCAGGTACTCGCCGACCCTTTCGATGGCGGCTACGGGATTGTTCAGTTCGTGGGCGACGCCCGCCGAAAGTGAACCGAGCGACGCCAGGCGCTCCTGGGCCATCAACTCGGTTCGGGCCTCCTCGATTACGTCATCCGAGAGCGGGGACTCAAACAGTGAGTACACGCGAGGCAAAGAGTCCCTAGCGTCCGGATCGGAAGAACCCATGTGCCGAGGATACGACAGAAATATGGTTTGGTGTGGGTCTTCGGGCTAACGCTATGTACGGCAGGTGTCGGTGGATGGCTATATCGTAAGGGCCACGTTTCATAAGACCTTTGCTCCCATAGAATCGATGACATGACAGATCTCAAAACTGCAACGGACCCGTCGCTGCTGAGCGTCGCCGAGGTTGCCAAGGACTTTGACGTGGACCCGGAGACCGGGCTAAGCGAAGCTGAGGTCCTAGAGCGT
The DNA here is from genome assembly GCA_049291975.1 of Scrofimicrobium sp. Taxonomy (GTDB): domain Bacteria; phylum Actinomycetota; class Actinomycetes; order Actinomycetales; family Actinomycetaceae; genus Scrofimicrobium. Next base: position 2,750 of record JBATQJ010000058.1, on the reverse strand, counting down.
TTAGCGAGGTTTGGAGCCAACGAGCTTCGTTCAAAAGAGGCGGAGCCGGGCTGGAAGCGCTTTCTGCGGCAATTCGCTGATCCGCTGGTCTATCTTTTGCTGGTCGCCATTGCGATCTCCCTCGCGGCGTGGGTGTTCGAGGGAGCAAGTGGCGTCCCAGTAGACGCAACTGTCATTTTGCTGATCGTCATTGCGAATGCGGTCATTGGGTTTGTCCAAGAGAACCAGGCGGCGGACGCGGTTGCAGCGCTCGCGGACATGACCGCTTCGTCATCGACGGTACTTCGCGGCGGTGAGCTAGTCACGATTGCTTCGGCCGAACTGGTGCCTGGTGACATTTTAATCTTGAGCGAGGGTGATGCTGTCGGTGCAGATGCGCGCCTCGTTTCCGCTAGCGCTCTGCGCGTGGAGGAGGCGTCCCTTACCGGTGAATCAGAACCCGTAGAGAAGGATCCTGAGACCCTGACGAAGCTTGTGACCCTGGGAGACCGCGCAGACATGGTCTTCCGAGGAACCGCGATAACCCGAGGCGTCGGCCGGGCGATAGTCACCTCCACGGGAATGGAGACAGAGGTCGGCGCCGTCGCCACGCTACTCGATGAAACCGAACGCGAACCCTCGCCCCTGCAGGTAGAGATAGCCAAGATATCAAAGACGCTGGGCATACTGGTCATCATCATCGCCCTGGTGGTAATGGCTGCTATCGCGCTAATCAACGGGGTCCACTCAACCGAGGAAGCAGTGCAGATCCTCCTTCTCGGCGTGTCCCTGGCGGTTGCTGCGGTGCCGGAAGGACTGCCAGCGATCCTCTCCCTAGTCCTCGCCATTGGAGTGCGCAAGATGGCGAAGCGGAACGCGGTGATGAAGAACCTGGACTCGGTTGAAACGCTGGGTTCTGTTTCCGTGATCTGCTCGGACAAAACGGGAACTTTGACGCGCAACGAGATGACTTTGAAGGAGGTCGTCACGGGGTCAGGCCGAGTCGAGTTATCCGGAGTGGGGTACTCACCAATCGGGACTTCGACCGTCATATCGGGGGACGAGACGACGGTTATGGACGAAGCGCGGGAGGCGCTGCTTGCCGGTTCTATCGCAAACAACGCGCAACTGTTGCAGCGAGATGGTGAGTGGGAGATTGTCGGGGATCCGACGGAGGCGGCCTTCCTGGTGGCGCTGCGGAAGGTTCCCGGCGCGAACGACGAACTCGACAGCTACGAGCGTAGGGCGGAGGCGCCTTTCGACTCTGAGCGAAAGATGATGTCGGTTCTGGCAGAGGACCCGACGGGCGAGGAGAAGCTGTACGCCAAGGGTGCTCCCGATCTGCTCATTGAGGACAGTGTTGCGGAACATGTCGGTTCCGAGACCAGACCGCTTTCCGATGAACGACGGGAAGAACTGCAGCAAATTGTGACACAGCTTAGTGGACAGGGCTACCGCACCCTTGGTGTGGCCTCACGTGCGGCGGTGGCGGGGGAGATGGACTCTGATTCTCTCGGAGAGAATCCTGAGCGTGACCTGGTGTTCCTGGGGATATTGGCAATCATTGACCCGCCGCGCAGCGAAGCTGTCGATGCGATCCGGGATGCTCACGCAGCTGGGATTTCGACCGTCATGATTACCGGAGATCACCCGGTTACTGCTTCACGAATTGCGACCGACCTGGGAATCGCGGACGGCGACGGAGACGTTACCGCGGTCACCGGCGCGCAAATCGAGGAAATGAGCGACGAGGAACTGTCCGAAGTTGTGAAGCAGACACGGGTCTATGCCCGAGTTTCGCCTGAGCACAAGCTCCGGATTGTCGATGCGCTCCAGGCAAACGGAAACGTTGTTTCGATGACCGGAGACGGGGTGAATGATGCTCCGGCCCTAAAGAGTTCAGATATCGGCGTTGCCATGGGCATCACTGGCACGGAGGTGACCAAGGAAGCTGCCGAGATGATCCTAGGCGACGACAATTACGCGACCATCGTTGCCGCGGTTCGCCAAGGTAGAGTCATTTTCGAGAACATCACCAAGTTCATCCGCTATCTGCTTTCATCGAACATGGGCGAGGTCGCGACCGTGTTCCTGGGCGTTGTGCTTGCAGGTGTGATTGGTCTTGCTGATCCAGCGAACCCGGGTGCTGCAGTGGTTCCGTTGCTTGCGACGCAAATCCTTTGGATCAACCTGGTGACCGATTCTGGGCCTGCTCTTGCAATGGGCGTGGATCCGGAGATTGACGATGTTATGGCGCGTCCACCAAGGGACATGAAAGTACGAATCATTGATTCCCACATGTGGTCGCGAATCATCGGGATCGGTTTGGTAATGGGGATTTTGTCCCTATTTGTCTTGGACATCAATTTGCCAGGTGGACTGGTGAGCGGCATGGAGAATCTGAGTCCGGTGGATCAGCAACTAGATGCGGCTCGAACCACGATGTTTACCGCCCTGGTGTTTATGCAGTTGTTCAACGCCCTGAACTCCCGATCCGATAAAGCGAGCGCCTTCCACCATCTGTTTACGAATCGCTGGCTGTGGATTTCTTTGGCTTTCGCGACGATCGCTCAGGTTTTGGTTGTTGAGGTTCCGGTTTTGCAGAGCGCGTTCGGTACCACTTCGATTGCGCCCTCTCAATGGTTCCTTGCCATTGGGGCGGGGGTTGTTGTGTTGGGGTTTGAGGAGATAGTCAAGCTAATCCGCCGTTCTGTTAGCCGATAGCGCCGGGCAGCTTCATGGAGCTTCCTACTCGAACACTTCTGCAACCT